>NZ_DAMCAM010000028.1:0-39973 GCF_032059615.1 Melaminivora sp.
CGACCACGGCGATCTCCAGCAGGCGCTCCTTCTCCGGGTCCAGGCCGGACATTTCACAGTCGAGCCAGACCAGGTTCTGGTCGGATTTGGCGAGGGTGGGGGCGGTGGGGGGCAGGGTATCGGTCATCCCGGCGATTTTCACTGAGAACGCAAACACGTTCTGCTGACGCAGCGCCGTGAGGCAAGGCCCTAAACTTGCCTTCCCATGCCCTCGCTGCTTTCGCCCTCCCTGCTGCTGACCTATGTCTTTGCCACTGCGCTGGTGCTGGGCCTGCTTTTGAAGTTCTGGTTGGCTTCGCGCCAGATGCGCCACGTCGCACGGCACCGCGGCGCCGTGCCCGCCGCCTTTGCCGCGCGCATCCCCCTGGCCGCGCACCAGAAGGCCGCCGACTACACCATCGCGCGCACGCGCCTGGCCCTGCTGCACACGGCCTTCGGCGCGGCCGTGCTGCTGGGCTGGACGCTGCTGGGCGGGCTGGACGCGCTCAACCAGGTGCTGCTGGCCGCGCTGGGCGGCGGCATGCTGCAGCAGCTGGCGCTGCTGGCGGCGTTTGCCCTGATCGGCGGGCTGCTGGACCTGCCGTGGCAGCTGCACCAGACCTTCGTGCTCGAGCAGCGCTACGGCTTCAACCAGATGAGCCTGCGCCTGTGGCTGGCCGACCTGCTCAAGTCCACGCTCTTGGGCGCCGCCATCGGCCTGCCCCTGGCCGCGCTGGTGCTGTGGCTGATGCAGGCCACGGGCGGCCTGTGGTGGCTGTGGGCCTGGGGCGCATGGATGGGCTTCAACCTGCTGTTCATGGTGGTCTATCCGCTGTTCATCGCGCCGCTGTTCAACCGCTTCCAGCCGCTGGCCGACGAGACCCTCAAGGCGCGCGTCACGGCGTTGATGCAGCGCTGCGGCTTTTCCGCGCGCGGCCTGTTCGTGATGGATGGCAGCCGCCGCAGCGCCCACGCCAATGCCTATTTCACGGGCTTTGGCGCAGCCAAGCGCGTGGTCTTCTATGACACTCTGCTCAGGCAGCTGTCGGCCGGCGAGGTCGAGGCCGTGCTGGCGCACGAGCTGGGGCATTTCCACCACCGGCACATCGCGCGCCGACTCGCGGGCGTGTTCGCGCTCAGCTTGGCGGGCTTGGCCCTGCTGGGCTGGCTGGCCACGCGCGCCTGGTTCTACACCGGCCTGGGCGTCACGCCCAACCTGTCGCTGGGCGGCTCGGCGCCCAACGATGCGCTGGCGCTGCTGCTGTTCATGCTGGCCGCGCCGGTGTTCTCGATCTTCCTCACGCCGCTGATGGCACGCTGGTCGCGCCGCCACGAGTTCCAGGCCGATGCCTACGCCGCCCGGCAGGCCGATGGCGGACAGCTCGCCTCGGCGCTGCTGAAGCTCTACGAGGACAATGCCTCCATGCTGACACCCGACCCGGTGTACGCGCGCTTTTATTTCTCCCACCCCCCGGCCGCGGAGCGCCTGGCGCGCCTGCCCGCGCCACCCCCGCCTGCCCAGGCCACGACCACACCATGACCTCTGCCGCCTCGCTGTTTCCGAAAAAAGACTGGTCCGGCGCGAGCCGGCGCGCGCTCTCGGCCACCGAAATCGTGGCCCGCTTGGCCGAGCTGCCCGGCTGGCGCCTGCACGGCGACGGGGCCGATGTGGCGATCGAGCGCAGCTACGCCTTCGCCAATTACCACGAGACCATGGCCTTCGTGAACGCCGTGGCCTTCATCGCCCACGGGCAGGACCACCACCCCGACCTGTCGGTGCACTACGGCCGCTGTGTGGTGCGCTTCAACACACACGACGTGGGCGGCATCTCCGAGACCGACATCGACTGCGCGCGCCGCGTGGACGCCCTGCTGGCCGACGCATGAGCCGCACCCACGAAGGCCTGGTGGTGGCCAGCCACGGCCGCCACTGCGTGGTCGAGCAGGCCGACGGCACGCGCCTGATCTGCCACCCGCGCGGCAAGAAGGCCCAGGCCGTGGTGGGCGACCGCGTGCAGTGGCAGGCACCGCCGCCCGGCCAGGGCGACGAGGGCACCGTCGAGCGCGTGCTGCCGCGGCGCAACCTGTTCTACCGCCAGGACGAAGTGCGCAGCAAGTCGTTTGCCGCCAACATCGACCAGGTGCTGGTGCTGATCGCCGCCGAGCCGGTGTTCTCGGAGAGTCAGCTCACACGCGCCCTCATCGCCTGCGAGGCTGCGGGCATCCCGGCGCTGATCGGCCTGAACAAGAGCGACCTGGTCGAGCCCTTCGCGCGCGCCTGGGAGCGCCTGTGGCCCTACCGGCACATGGGCGGCGACGGCGCGGCTGCGCACCACTACCCGGTGCTGCCCCTGTCGCTGACCCAGTCGGGCGAGACCGACCGCGCGGTGCTTGCGCCCCTGCTGGCCGGCCGCGCGACGCTGGTGCTGGGCCCTTCGGGCGCGGGCAAGAGCACGCTGGTCAACCTGCTGGTGCCCCAGGCCGGCGCGCAGACAGGCGAGATCTCGCAGGCGCTCAACTCGGGGCGGCACACCACGACCAGCACGCAGTGGTACTGGGTGGACGAGGCGCGCACCACGGCGCTGATCGATTCGCCGGGTTTTCAGGAATTCGGCCTGCGTCACCTAGCCCCCACCGACCTGGCGCGCTGCATGCCCGACATCGCCGCGCACGCCGGGGATTGCCGCTTCTACAACTGCACGCACCTGCACGAGCCGGGCTGCGCCGTTCTGGCGCGGGTGCGCGAGGTGCCCGAGTCCGGCGCGGCGCGCGATGCAGAGGCCATCAGCGCGCAGCGCCACCGCATCTACGCCGAGCTGTTCGAGGAGCTGGGGCAGAGCCGCTATTGAGCATCAAAAGTAGCCCAAACCCATACTTGGCAACGGGTTGATGCTATGAAAATGTTCCAGCCTAACCCAGCAGCCGCGCCAGGGTCAGCAGCGCCAGCAAGAGCATCCACACCACCACCGAGCGCCACACCAAGCCGACCACGCTGCGCAGGTGCCCGACCTCGGGTTCGCGCCCGGGCGTGCTGTCGCTGTCGCCCAGTTCGCCCCCGGCCTCGAACCCGGGCGTCGCCTGCGCCTCGCCGCCGGCGCTGCTGCGCAGGGCACCGCCGCCCAGGCGCACGTTGATGGCCCCGGCCGTGGCGGCCAGAATCACGCCGTCGTTGTCGTTGGGAAAGCGCTGGGCGTGAAAGCGCCAGCCCTCGATGGCTTCCTCGAAGCTGCCCACCACGGCAAAGCACAGCGCCGTCAGCCGCGCGGGCAGCCAGTCGATGGCCATCCAGGCCTCGGCGGCGATGCGCTGCAGCCTGGCGCTGGCCGGGTGCGCCGTGGCCGTGCGCGGAGCCCAGTAGCGCGAAACGAACTCGGCCAGGCGATACAGCACCGCACCGGCCGGCCCCAGGCCGAAGGCGGCAAGGACCGAATACCAGGCCAGCACGCCGAAGACGTGGCGATGCGCGGCGATCACCGAATGCTCGATGACGTGGCGCACCACCTCGCTGCGCGGCAGCTCGCTGGCGTCCACCTGTTTCCACTGCGCCAGGCGCAGGCGCGCCTCGGCCGCGTCGCCCTCCTCCAGCGCGTCGCGGATGCCAGTGAAGTGGTGGCTGAACTGGCGAAAGCCCAGGGTGACGTAGAGCACCGCAACGTTCCACAGCAGCGCCAGCGGCCAGCCGATGTACTCCAGCAGCGCCCAGTGCACGCCCAGCACCGCCAGCGGCGGCACCAGCACGCCCAGGCACCAGGCCAGCCAGGCGTGCGCCGGGGTGCCGGCATCGAAATTGCGATTCACCGACAGCGCCCAGGCACGCAGGCCGGCGTGGATGGGGTTGCTGCGCGCCAGCGGCCGCGCCTGCTCCAGCAGGAGCGCAATCAGGATGGCGAAGAAACTCATGGCGGGCAATGATAGCGGCGCAGCGCGGCGCCCCGCCCAGGCCTCCCCGGTGCCGGCGCCGGCCGCTCAGGCCGCCAGAAAGCGGTAGAGATTGCGCAGCATGCCGGCCGTCGCGCCCCAGATGAAGCGCGTGCGCCCGTGGTCCTCGTAGGGCATGGCAAACCACTCGCGCTCGTGGCCCTGCCAGCGCAGCAGGTGGCGCTGGTGGTGCGCCGGATCGAGCAGGTAGTCCAGCGGCACCTCGAACACGTCGGCCACCTCGTGCGGGTTGGGCGTGAGCCGCGCGCCGGGCGCGACCAGCCCCACCACCGGGGTGACGATGAAGGACGAGCCGGTCACATAGGTGGACAGTTCGCCCAGCACCTCGACCTGGCGCGGCGCCAGGCCCACCTCCTCCTCGGCCTCGCGCAGCGCGGTGGCGGTGGCATCGGTGTCCTCCGGGTCGGTGCGCCCCCCCGGAAAGGCCACCTGGCCCGAGTGTGTGGACAGATGGGCCGTGCGCTCGGTCAGCAGCACCGTCGGGCGTTCATGCATGACGATGGGCACCAGCACCGCGGCCTGGGCCGGCGGGCGGTCCATGAAGGGCGGCTCGCGCCGGATCTCGGGGGTCCAGGCGGGCGGGGTGGCGAAGCGCCGCCGCAGCGCGTCGGGCGCCTGCGCCGCGGGGGCCACCGGCGGCAGGTGGGCGTCCACGCCGATGATGGGCACGGTGCGCGGGTCAAACGGGGGCAGGCTCGGGGGCAGCGGCGGCATCGGACAGCGGGCGCGAGGGCCCGGAAAGTGGCGGGGTCACGCCGGAAGGTAGCACCGGCGGGCACCCGCCGGCGATGGACGCAAAAAAACCGCCATGGGCGCAGGCCCGATGGCGGTTCTTGGGGCGCTGCGCGGCAGGTGGCTGCCGCGCGGCCCGAGGCCGGCTTATTGGGCGGCCTGCTGCGCGGGAGCGGCGACCTTGACGCGCGAAGGCAGCTTTTCCTTGATGCGGGCCGACTTGCCGCTGCGGCTGCGCAGGTAGTACAGCTTGGCGCGACGGACGTCGCCGCGGCGCTTGACTTCGATGCCGGCGATCAGCGGGCTGTAGGTCTGGAACGTGCGCTCCACGCCTTCGCCGCTGGAGATCTTGCGCACCGTGAAGCCGCTGTTCAGGCCGCGGTTGCGCTTGGCGATCACCACGCCTTCATAGGCCTGCACGCGCTTGCGGGCGCCTTCCACCACGTTCACGCTGACGATCACGGTGTCGCCGGGCGAGAACTGGGGGATGTTCTTGTTCAAGCGGGCGATTTCTTCCTGCTCGAGGGTCTGGATGAGGTTCATGGTTGCACTCGAATGCGATCTTGTCCGCGCCAGGATTGGCATGCGGCGCCCCGATTGGCGCCTGTGTGCTGTGCTTGGAATGTTGCGGTGCGCAGCGGCCGGCCAGAGGATCGAAAGCCCGCCATTATAGCAATCAGCGGGCTTTTTCCAGAAAAGCCTCGTCGGCCGCCGTGATCCGCCCTTGCTGGCGCGCGGCGTCCAGCAGGTCCGGCCGGTGGCGCGCCGTGATGGCCAGGCGCTGCTCGCGCCGCCAGTGCTCGATCTGCGCGTGGTGGCCCGACAGCAGCGCAGCGGGGACGGCCTCGCCCTCCCACACCTCAGGGCGCGTGTAGTGCGGGCAGTCCAGCAGGCCGTCGAGTTCGGGGTTGAAGCTGTCGAGCTGGTGGCTGCCGGCGTCGTGCAGCACGCCCGGCTGCAGGCGCGCCACCGCATCGAGCAGCGCCATGGCGGCGATCTCGCCGCCCGAGAGCACGAAGTCACCCAGGCTGATCTGCCGCTGCACGTGGCGGTCGATGAAGCGCTGGTCGATGCCCTCATAGCGCCCGCACAGCAGCACGGCGCCGACGCTCTCGCCCAGGGCCTGCACGCCCGCGTGCGCCAGGCGCTCGCCCACGGGGGAGAACAGCACCAGCGGCGCCTGGGCGCCGGCTTCCTCGGCGCGGTCGGCGCGGATGGCGACCAGGCAGCGCGCCAGCGGCTCGGCCAGCATGACCATGCCGGGGCCGCCGCCGAAGGGGCGGTCGTCCACGCGCCGGTAGTTGCCCTCGGCGTGGTCGCGCGGGTTCCACAGCCGCACCTCGACCTGGCCCGAAGCGTAGGCGCGCCGCGTCACGCCGCAGGTGAGGAAGGGCGCGAACAGCTCGGGAAACAGCGTGATGACGTCAAAGCGCATGCGGCAGGGCTTCGGGTGCGGTCAGAAATCGGGCTGCCAGTCCACCGTGATGCGCCGCGCAGCCAGGTCCACCTGATCCACGAACGCGGCAACGAAGGGGATCAGGCGCTCCAGCAGTTTGCCGTCCTGCTGGTAGTCCAGCACCAGGGTGGTCTGCGGGCCGGTGGGCAGCAGCTCGCGCACGCTGCCCAGCAGCACGCCCTCGCGGTTGACCACATCCAGGCCGATCAGGTCGACCCAGTAGTACTCATCCTCGGCCGTGGCGGGAAAGCCCGAGCGCGGCACGAAGATGCGCGCGCCGCGCAGTGCCTCGGCGGCGTCGCGGTCCTCCACCCCGTCGATCCAGGCGACCAGGGCGTCCGAGTGCACGCGCGCCTGGCGCACGGTCAGGGCCAGGGTGCCGGTGAAGAAGCTGCGCGCGCCGCGCTCTGCCGGCTGCAGGTACCAGGTGCGCGCGCTTAGCAGGGCCTCGGGGTCGCTGCTGTGGGGCACGACCTTGATCCAGCCCTTGACGCCCCAGGCGTCGGCGATGCGGCCCACCTCGACGGCGTCCTCGGGCAGTTCGGCGGCTTGCAGCGTGGGCAGTCGGGTCATGGGTCTCTGTGCAAAGGCGCTACGGGAGCGGGCGCGAAAAGAAAAAAGCGGGCCCGCCGGACATGCCGGCGGAACCCGCTGGGGCGAGCACCGCGGCGGCGCGGGCAGACTGCACTCGTGCAGTCTGCCGTGCGCGCCGGGCAGCCCGCTCTCAGGCTGCAGCGGCCGGCTGCTGCTTGGCGGCCTGCTTGATCAGACGCTCGACGGTGGGGGACGGCTGCGCGCCCACGCCGGTCCAGTAGGTCAGGCGGTCCTGGGCGATGCGCAGGGGTTCTTCGCCGCCCTTGGCCGAGGGGTTGTAGAAGCCCAGGCGCTCGATGAAGCGGCCATCGCGGCGCACGCGCTTGTCGGCCACGACGATGTTGAAGAACGGACGGCCCTTGGAGCCGCCGCGGGAGAGTCGAATCACGACCATGATGAATCCTTCGGGTGGTTGCAGCCCGGGCAAGCCATGTGCGCGGGGCTGCGGCGTTCTTGCCGCGTTTGAGACACGCAACTGGCCACCCGGCCAGCGACACGCAGCAAAGCCGGCGATTATATCCGCAGCCGCGCGCGCCCCCCCGGGCCGGCTGCCCGCACGGCTTTCACCAATAATGCCCAGCCATGAAAAACAAGACCCTCGCCACCTGGCTGGCCTTTCTGGGCGGACCGCTGGGGCTGCACCGCTTTTACCTGCACGGCCCTGGCGACCTGCTGGCCTGGGCCCTGCCCATCCCGACGGCGCTGGGCCTGTACGGCATCGAGCGCGTGCAGCAATGGGGGCTGGACGACCAGCTCAGCTGGGTGCTGATCCCGCTGCTGGGGTTCACCTACGCAGGCTGTGCGCTGCGCGCCATCCTCTACGGGTTGATGACGCCCGAGCGCTGGAACGCACGCTTCAACCCTGCGGCCGCGCCCGATGCGCCGCCGGGACGCACCAGCTGGCCCACGGTGTTCGCCATCGCGGCCTCGCTCATGATCGGCACGGCGGTGCTGATGGCCAGCCTGGCGTTCAGCTTCCAGCGCTACTTCGAGTACCAGATCGAGGAGGCGCGCAAGATTTCGCAGTGAAATCGCTGAAATCCGGCGCGAGACAACGATCTTTAGCTATCGAAATAACTTCGCCGATGCCCCTGCGGGACCCTGGTCAATACAGCTGCAGGCTGATCCAGTAGGCGATGGCCGCCACGAACGCGCTGGCCGGAATGGTGAGGATCCACGCCCAGACGATATTGCCCGCCACGCCCCAGCGCACGGCGCTGGCGCGCTGGGTGGAGCCCACGCCGACGATGGCGCCGGTGATGGTGTGGGTGGTGGAGACCGGAATGCCCAGGGTGGTGGCGATGAACAGCGTCATGGCCCCGCCCGTCTCGGCGCAAAAGCCCCCCACGGGCTTGAGCTTGGTGATCTTCTGACCCATGGTTTTGACGATGCGCCAGCCACCGAACATGGTGCCCAGGCCGATGGCCGCATAGCACGAGACGATGGTCCAGGTGGGCGGCGCACCGTCGCTGGCCGACGAGTAGCCGGTGGCGATGAGCAGCAGCCAGATGATGCCGATGGTCTTTTGCGCGTCGTTGCCGCCGTGGCCCAGGCTGTAGGCACCGGCCGAGACCAGCTGCAGCCGGCGGAACCACTTGTCGATGCGGTTGGGACGCGCGCGACGGAAGGCCCAGGCCACCAGCACCATCATGAGCGAGCCCAGCAGATAGCCCAGCAGCGGCGAGATGAAGATGAAGGCCACGGTCTTGAGGATGCCGGCGGCCACCAGCGCGCCGGCCCCGGCCTTGGCGATCACGGCCCCCACGATGCCGCCGATCAGCGCGTGCGAGCTGCTGCTGGGGATGCCGTAGTACCAGGTGATGACGTTCCAGCTGATGGCCCCCACCAGCGCGCCGAAGATGACGTGCGTGTCCACCACGCCCGGATCGACGATGCCCTTGCCGATGGTCGCCGCCACGCTCAGGTGAAAGACGAAGATGGCGACGAAGTTGAAGAAGGCGGCGAACACCACGGCCTGCGTGGGCTTGAGCACGCCCGTGGAGACCACGGTGGCGATCGAGTTGGCCGCGTCGTGGAAGCCGTTCATGAAGTCGAACACGATGGCCAGCGCCACCAGCAGGACGACGACCCACAGGGCGGTTTGCATTGTTTCCATGGCGGACTAGCCGGGCGGGCAGGCGCCCCGGCTCAGGAGTTCTCGAGGATCACGCCCTCGATGTGGTTGGCCACGTCCTCGCAGCGGTCGGTCACGCTCTCCAGCAGCTCGTAGATGGCCTTGAGCTTGATCAGCTCGCGCACGTCCACCTCCTCGCGAAACAGCTTGCTCATGGCGCTGCGCAGCACGCGGTCGGCGTCGCCTTCGACGCGGTCCACTTCCTCGCAGATCTTGAGTGCTGTTTCGGCCACCGCCGCATCGGCGATGCGCGGCAGGAGCCTGACGGCCTCGCGCACGCGCTCGCAGCACTCCAGGCTCAGGTCGGTCAGCAGCGTGACCTCCTCGGTCAGGTGCTGCAGGTCGTACAGCGCCATGGTCTCGGCCGAGTCCTGGATCAGGTCGGCGACGTCGTCCATGGTGTTGATGAGCGAATGGATCTGCTCGCGGTCGATGGGGGTGATGAAAGTCTTGTGCAGCGCGCGGTTGACCTCGTGCGTGACGCGGTCGGCCTCGCGCTCGGCGTTGTCCACCTCCAGCGTGTAGCGCTCGCGCAGGTTGGCGTCGCCGTAGTTGGCCACCAGCCGCGAGAACGCCTGCGCCGCCTCGACGATGTGCTCGGCATGCTGGTTGAACATTTCGAAAAAATTGCCTTCGCGCGGCAACAGCTTGCCAAACAGCATCAGGGCTCCTGGATGGGGGTGTCGAAAGACGGGGCCAAGGGTGCGCCGCCCAGCCCATCGTGTGGCCCGGAGCGCGAATGGGCGCGAGTTTAACCGCGGCCCGCGTGGCTCCCCGGCGCCGGTTCCCAATGCTTTCCCATCGTGCGAGGCGCACTGGAGCGCCGTCAGGGGAAGTGTTGTTTTCTGTTGTTTTGCCGGCTAACAACCCTGGGCGCCCGCGGGCTATGCCGGGAATTTTCCGCAGGCGGGCGGACGCAGGGGGCCGGGGCCGCGCTGCGGCCTCAAGGCCTGAGCCCCTCCAGCTCTGGCTGGGGCATGACCCGGCGCACTTCCACGCGGTTGCGCCCGGCCCGTTTGGCGGCGTAGCAGGCCATGTCGGCGGTATGCAGCAGCAGCGCTACATCCCGCAGGCCCGGGCTGAGCGGCACCAGGCCAATGCTCAGGCCCAGGGTGAAACTGCGCCCCTGGTAGGAAGGCTCCCAGGCCTGCACGGCCGCACGCAGCTGCTCGGCCACCGCATGGCCGCGCGCTGGCGTCACCCCGGGCAGCAGCACCGCGAACTCGTCCCCGCCCAGGCGCGCCGCCCAGCCCATCTGGCGCACCTCGGACTCCAGCAGGCGGGCCAGGTGGCACAGCACGTCATCGCCCGCCTCGTGGCCGGCCACGTCGTTGATGACGGTGAAGTGGTCCAGGTCGAGGAACAGCAGCACTCCGCTGCCCTCCTCGCCGTAGAGACCCGGCGCCGCATCCGCCGCGGGCAGCGGCGGCCGGGCGGCCCGCGCGGCCAGCAGGTTGTGCAGCCGCGCCTCGAAGGCGGCGCGGTGCGGCAGCAGGGTGAGCGCATCGTGCTCGTCCCGCCACGCGGGCTGCTGGCGCGTGGCCCGCATGGCGGTGCAGTCCTCCAGCACCCAGACGGTGCCGCGCTGCGGATCTTGCTCATGCATGGGCCGACCCTGGGCGCGCACCCATTGCACGCCGCCATCGCCGCGCAGGAGCGACAGCTCGCCCTCGAAACGGCCGTGCGCCGCGAACTGCAGGCCCACCTGGCGCGCCAGGCTGTCCCCCCTGCCGTCCTGCGGGGCCAGCAGCTCCTGCAGCCCTCGGCCATGCAGCTGCGCCGGCGTGTAATCCAGCAGGTGGCAGGCCTGCAGGCTTGCCACCTGAACGCTCTCCTCGTGCGTGACGATGATCCCCAGGGGCACGTGCGCCAGCACCGCCTGCAGCTGCTGCGACAGCGCCTGCCAGCCGCGCTGGTGCGCACGGCGGTGCTCCAGCAGCCGCATGCATACGTGCACCACGTCGTCCACCTCGCCGCGGGAGCGCGGCCAGTCGCGCGGGCCGACGTCCGCCAACTCGGCGCCGTCCTGCCCGCTGGCGGGGGGCGTCTCCAGCGCTGCCATGGCACGCTGGCGCAGCTGCGCCAGCGGCCGGGCCAGCCAGGCCATGGCGAGTACGGCGGCCAGGCCCAGCAGGACGGTGGCCAGGGCCGCCGTCTGCCAGGCGCGTCGCTGCGCGCCCTCCACGGGGGCGAGCAGCGTGTGCGCGTCGCTCACCCGCGCCACCATCCACTGCGGCATGGGCACGCTTGCCAAGCTCACCACATGGCCTGACCGCAGCTCGGTGAGGCTGGCGCCTGCCAGAGGCTTGCCCCGGCTGCGCCAGCGCTCGTACGCTTCGGCCAGGCCCGGCTCGTCGCGCACATGGCCCAGCACGCGCTCCACGTCCGGGTGCGAGAGGATCACCCCCTCGCGGGTGAAGACCACCATGCGCGAATCGGGCCGCGCCGGCAGCGCCAGCGAGTGCGGCAGCAGCCCCTGCGACTGCAGGCGCAGCACGCCCGCCACCGCCCCGTTGACCCGCCCTTCACCGCGCAGCAGCGGCTGGGTGAACATGACGCGCGCATCCGCCGCCGTGGTGCCGATCAGCTCGGACACCAGCGGCTTGCCGTTGACCAGGGTGCGCACCAGGTAGTCGCGCTCGGCCGGATCGAGCTCTGAGGCCTTGCCCAGCTGGCCGTAGCGCAGGTTCACGCTGAGCTGTCCGTCCGGCCGCGCGACCTGCATGGCATCGAAGAAGCGCACCGCCGGCAGGCCCTGCTGCAGCAGCCATTCCAGGGACGCCGGTGATTCCAGCATGGAGGGCGTGATGCCCTCGGCCACGGTGGCCAGCACTTTCTGGCTCTGCTCGATCTTGCTCGCCAGCAAACGCGCCACCAGCTCGACCTCGTCCTCCTGCTGCACCACCAGGCGCTGCATGGCCTCATGTTCGGCCGCACGTGAAACCAGCCAGCCTGCCAGCGCCCCGGCCGCCAGCACGGCCAGCGCTGCCACCAGCAGCAGCTTGCGCACCAGGGGGCCGGGTAACCAGGTAGCGACGCCCCCCTCTTCTTCAGGCTCCAACCCCCGCTCCTGCTCGTGCGGCGCCGCTGCAGGGCGCCCCACCTCGCGCGCCGCGGGCTCAGGTTGTGGCGGAAAGGTCAGTTCGCGCAGGGCCGCGGTGTGCTCGGCCGGTGTCACGTGCACTCCATGCGGAGGACGCCCGGGCCGCGGCAGGTCAGGAAAGGGCAGGACATGGCGGGAAGGATGGGAGCAGCGGCCCATGGGTCCAGGCCGCAACGGCTGCCAATATACGCAGCAGCCGTGGCCAGACTTCGGGGTGCAAACCCTGCAAGGCGCGCCAGGAAAACCCTGAAGGAACTTTCCGACAGGCGGGCGCGGCTGTCGCCTGCAGCCTCCGGCGGCTTGCGCCCCTGCGTTGCGGGAGCGTCAGGAGATTGGCGTTGCGCTCAGGCGCCGGCGACCATGCGCAAAGCGCCGGGCTGGGGCAGGTTCAGGACGTTGCCGCTGCCGGCGATCAGGCCGTGTTCGCGCAGGTGGCGCAGCACGCGCGAGAAGGTCTCGGGAGCGATGCCCAGCTGCGCGGCGATCAGGCGCTTGCGCTGCTTGAGCGTGACGCTCAAAGCGCCGTCCTCGCTGCTTTGGGCATGGCGCAGCAGCCACTGCGCGCAGCGCGCCTCGGCGTCCTGGGCCAGGCGGCTGACGGCCAGTTCGGTCTGCTGCCAATAGCCGGTAGCCATGTCCCGCAGCAGGCCCTGGGCCGTCTGCGGCAGCTCGTCAAGGCTGCGCCGGAAGTCTGCCAGCGGCACGCGCCGCAGTTCCACACGGGTGTCGGCCACCATGTCCAGGGCGCTGGGCTGGTCGAGCAGCGCCGCCGCCGCGTCCAGCCAGAAGGGCCCCTCGACCACGCCGAGCTGGTGGCGCATGACGCCTTCCTCGCGCACCCCCAGCAGCACGCGGCCGCTGTCGATGTAGAGCACCGACGCGCTTTGCTGGTGCCGCTGGCGCAGTACCTCGCCCGCGGCGGCCACTTCGATCGGCGCACGGGTGTCGGAGCAGGGGATGGGAAACATGGCCCGGACTGTGCCGCCGCCGCCACGCCCGTGCTTTGAGGGAAATCAAGAAGGGCGGCAGCCCAGGGCAGGTACGGCCCTCAGCGCCGGCGCAGGAAATGCAGGAATTCCTCGCCTTCAGTGTGCTGCTCCAGCAGCTCGTTGCCTGTCTGCCGGGAAAAGGCCTGAAAGTCGCGCAGCGAGCCGGTGTCGGTGGCCACGACCTTGAGCACCTGCCCGCTGTCCATGCCTGCCAGGGCCTTCTTGGCGCGCAGGATGGGCAGGGGGCAGTTGAGCCCGCGCGCGTCCACTTCCTTGTCGAAATCCATGGTCTTCGCCCTCTCTCAGCTGCCGGCGCGGGGCGCGTCCAGGCCGCGCCGGCGCTCGGCGTTTTCCTCGTCGGTGAAGAACACCGGCTCGTGCCCGCGCGAGCGCAGCCAGTCGGCCAGCGCGTAGCCCGTGCCTGCAGGCCAGCACTTGAGTTCGCGGGGCTCGTAGAAGCGGTACTCGGCCAGCTCCGGCGACAGCTGCACCTCGCCCGCGGCACGCACGTGGTAAGCGATGATGACCTGGTTCATCCGCAGGAACTCATACACCCCGACGAGCTCGGTCGCGAGCGCGTCCAGGCTGGTCTCTTCCTTGAGCTCGCGGGCAATGCCGTCCTGCGGCGACTCGCCTGCCTCCATGAAGCCGGTGATCAGCGCGAACATCTTGCCCGGCCACAGCGCGTTGCGCGCCAGGAGGATGCGGCCGTCCACCTCGACGATGGCCGCCAGCACCGGCGTGGGGTTGTTCCAGTGGGTGAACTGGCACGCCGGGCAGCGCAGGCGCTCCTTGGGCCCGCTGTCCTCCTGCTTCACGCTGGGCGCCAGCGGCGTCGCGCACTGCGGACAAAAACGCATCTCGTATTGCATGGTGCCCTTCAGACGGGAAAGACGCCGGTGGAAAGATAGCGATCGCCCCGGTCGCAGACGACGAAGACGATGGTCGCGCCCTGCTCGCGTTCTGCCACCTGCCGGGCCACCCAGCAGGCGCCGGCAGCGGAAATGCCGGCGAAGAGACCTTCCTCGCGCGCCATGCGCCGTGCCATGTCCTCGGCATCGTCCTGGCTCACGAGCATCAATTCGTCGACCATGCGGGGGTCATAGATCTTCGGCTGGTATTCCTCGGGCCACTTGCGGATGCCGGGGATGCGCGAGCCCTCGCTGGGCTGGGCCCCGATGATGCGAACGCCCGGAGTGCGCTCGCGCAGGTAGCGCGAGACACCGGTGATGGTGCCGGTCGTTCCCATGGCGCTGACGAAGTGCGTGATGCGCCCGCCGGTCTGCTCCCAGATCTCCGGGCCGGTGGTCTCGTAGTGGATGCGCGGGTTGTCGGGGTTGGCGAACTGGTCGAGCACCACGCCCTTGCCCTGGGCCACCATCTGCTCGGCCAGATCGCGTGCATATTCCATGCCGCCGCTCTTGGGAGTGAGGATGAGCTCGGCGCCGTAGGCCTTCATGGTCTGGGCGCGCTCCACCGAGAGGTCCTCCGGCATGATGAGCAGGAGGCGATAGCCCTTGACCGCGGCCACCATCGCCAGGGCGATGCCGGTGTTGCCGGATGTCGCCTCGATCAGGGTGTCGCCGGGGCGGATGGTGCCGCGCTCCTCGGCCCGCCGGATCATGGACAGCGCCGCCCGGTCCTTGACCGAACCTGCCGGATTGCTGCCTTCGAGCTTAGCCAGGATGACGTTGCCACGCGCATCCTGCCCGGCGCCGCCCAAGCGCTGCAACGCGACGAGGGGCGTGCCCCCGATGGTGTCCTCAATGGTCGGGTAGGTGGTCATACGCTGCTACTGTGCCATAATTTACGACTTCGCTTTTGCGGCTGCCCGGGTGGTGAAATTGGTAGACGCAGGGGACTCAAAATCCCCCGCCGCAAGGCGTGCCGGTTCGATTCCGGCCCCGGGCACCATGGGTTTTGCGCTATCGAATCCGTATCGATAGGCACTACCGCATGCATATAGAAAATCGCGTCTGGCCCGGAATGTTCCGGGCTTTTTTTCGCCTGCTTCTTTCTGGCGGGCACCCGAGGCAAGGGTGCTTTCCCGCAGAGCATTCCAGAGTTTGACGGCCCTCAACCTCTGGCTGGTTTTCCATCCCAGGCCAGGGGTTAACCCGCACTTTTAAGGGCCCGGGCCCCTACCGAACGGCTTTTCCGGCGGACAGCTCCTCTCTACCATTGCGCGCAGACAGGTTACGAAAAGTGTCTGCCCATGCCCAAAGTTCTTTCCCGCATCCACCCTCACCGGGGATTTTCCCTGCTGGAAGTGCTGATCGCCATCACCGTACTGAGCCTGGGGATGCTCGGGACCGTGGGGCTCCAGGCGGCCTCGCTGCAGGTTGCGCGCGAGGCGCGACTGCAGGCCAGCGCCGTGCGCCTGGCACAGGATGCGGTGGAGCTGATGCGCAGCAACCTGCAGGTGGCCAGCCAGTCCGACAGCCCCTACCTGATCGAAGCCGGTGCCGCTGACGAGCTGCCCGACCCACGCTGCGGCTACCCTTCCCTTGGACCCTGTGCCCACGCCGATCAGGTCGCCCGGCGCGACCTGCATGAATGGTGGCAGAGAGTACGCCGGGAGCTGCCCGGCCCGCGCGCCGTCATCTGCCGCGATGGCGACCCTTATGACGGCGAGCACCTGCCCCGGTGGGCCTGCGCCGGGCCACACGGCCCCCTCGTCGTGAAGATCGGCTGGACACGCGCCAACACCCTGCGCTCGGCCACCGGGAGCGACGCCACCTCGGCCACCGAAGTCAACCAGGGCGCCTTCGACCGGGCCCTGCGCCCGGGCGTGGTGCTCTCCCTGGGCCCGACCCGGCCGGCGTGATGCGCGGCACCCACACGCAGCTCTCGCGCAGGCAGTGCGGCCTCACCCTGGTGGAGCTGATGGTCGCGCTCGTCCTGGGCAGCATGGTGGTCCTGGCGGCGGTAGCGGCCCTCACCGTCGCGCGCCAGGGCTTCAACGCGGTCGATGCCACGGCGCAGCTGCGCGACAACGGCCGTTTTGCCGCGCACATCCTGCGCCAGACCATCGTCCAGGCGGGCTTTCTGGATGTGCAGCACGCCACCAGCCACTCGTCGGCGCTGAGTCCTGCGCTCTTCAAGCTGCGCGACGCCAGCGAGGATGAGGTCGAGCCTCCCGTCAAGGGTTTCAACGATGCCCAGTTCGCCGAACCGCTGGCCATCGGGGTCAGCAACACGGTCAGCAAGCGCGGTATCAATGGCAGCGACATGCTGGTGGTGCGCTTCCAGCCCGGCAGCGTGACGACGGCCGACGGCGAGTCCCGGGGGGACGGGGCCATGGTCCACTGCAACGGCGTCGCCGCCGACTACCCTCCCACCGGCGCCGGCGACCGCATGGTCAATGTCTTTCACGTGGCCAACAGCCGGGGCGAGTCGGCACTGATGTGCTCCATGCTCACACGGGACGGCTACTGGGACACGCAGCCGCTGATCCACGGCGTGGAGACCCTGCAGTTCCTCTACGGAGTGGCCGGTGTCGCGCCTGGCGCGGCCCCGGGGGCGGCAGGCGGGGCGGCGCCCGAACGCTATCTGCGTGCCGACCAGCTGGTGGTCAAGGGCTCGGACAGCGCCACCAACGCCAACTGGAAGCGCGTGCGCTCCATCCGCGTCGGGCTGGTGCTGCTCGGCCCGCCCGGCTCCGCCCCGCAGAAGGCCGTACCCGGCCAGCATCCGCTGGGCGCGCCAGGGCTGATGGACAGCGCATCCGACAAAGGCAGCGCCATGGCCGGCGCGACCGACGGACGGCTGCGCCAGTCGGTCAGCTTCACCATCCACCTGCGCAACCGACTGGACCTGATGTGACGCCCCGCCCTGCACCTCATGCCCGCGGCGTCTCCCTCATCGTGGTCCTGGTGATCCTGGCCATCACCAGCATCCTGGGCGTCAGCGCCGCTCACCTGTCCATGATGACCGAGCGCGGAGCGCGCAACGACCGCGACATGCAGATGGCCTGGCAGGCCGCAGAGGCGGCACTCATGGACGCCGAACTCGATCTGACAAGTCCCGCCCGCAACGGGCGTGCCGTGGCGTTTGAAAACCATGACTTCTCCCTCTTCGTCGAGCAGGGCTGCGGCGCAACTGGTCCCGGCAAGGGCCTGTGCGACGCCCGCCAGGTCGGCGGCAGGCCTCTGTGGCTAAGCATCGACCTGGCAGCGCAGGATGCGCCTGCCACCCAGTACGGAGAGTTCACCGGCAGCGAGTTCGCCAGCGGTCCCCAGGGCCTGCGGCCGGCTGGCAAGCCGCGCTACCTGATCGAGGCATTGCCCGACCGCACGGGCGACGCCAGCGGGCCCGCCCGGCGGTTCGTCTATCGGGTGACTGCCCTGGGCTTTGGCCCACGCGAAGATATCCAGGCGGTCGTGCAGATGCTCTTTCGCCGGGACTGAGGACCTCAGCCATGCCCATCCGACCCTCCTTCTGGCATTTCGCGCTGTGCAGGGGTCTGGTGCTTGCCTGCGTGGCGGCCATGCATGCGCCGCGCATAGCCGAGGCAGGCGGGCCGGCGCCCGGGGTGGCCATCGTGGATTTGTCCGCAGACCCGCTGCAAGCCCGCGGCACGGGGCAGCTGCCCACGCTCACGCTGGCCCTGTCGCTGAAAACCGCGACAGTAGGCGCGCAGTTCCGGGACGAGTACCTGCCGGGCAAGCGCTACCAGGGCTACTTCGATTCCCTGCAGTGCTATCGCTACGACAAAACGGCCGGTTTGAAGCATTTCCGCAGCTCGGCTCCCGCCTCGACGCAAGGCCATGGCTGCGCCGGGCAAGGGTTCAGCGGCAACTTTCTCAACTGGGCGACAGCGTCCACGCTGGACCTCCTGCGACTGGGGCTGACCGGAGGCGACCGGGTGGAGGACAGCACTTCCTCCACCCTACTGCAGCGCGCCATCCTGCCCGAGACTTTCTTTGAAAGCGCAGACCACTTCCCGCTCAAGACCCTTTCAAATGCAGCGGCGCGCCAGGCGCTGCCGGCCGAATTCTTCAAGGTGGGAGACACCGCCCCGGTGCGTATCGCCAACTGCCTGGACCGCCTGCACATCCACACCAGCGGCAGCGCGCCAAGCAAGACGGGCGCGCAGGCCTGCGCCGACCCGGGCGCCGTACTCGGTCCCCTGCTGCAGTCGGAGGCGGGCCGGGGCTGGCCCCTGGGGTTTGCGCCCTGCGCGGCCGAGGGCGGGCAGTGCACGTTTCGCGGCACGCGGGAGATCCTCTACGGCAACGAGACCCGCTGGCAGCGGCGCCTGGCCAAAAACGGTCTGCCCTGCGCCAGCCACGCCTGGGGCGGTGACCCGGCGCCAGGGCTGGCAAAAGCCTGCCTCATCCGTGAGACCACGGAGAAATTCGCCTCTGAAATGATAGCGGGCGACGATTTTTTCCACGTTCGCGTGCAGGCCTGCCCCCCATCGTCCGGGCTGCGCCCCGGCGGTTGTCAGCCCTACCCTGACGGCGGCTCCAAACCCGAAGGCGCCCTGCAGAGATACGGCGATCGCCTGCGCGTGGCTGCCTTTGGCTACCTGCTGGAGACAGGAGACCAGCGCTACGGCGCAGTCCTGCGGGCGCCCATGGCCCTTGCAGGCCCCAATGCCCGCGATGTCTCCGGCACCCTGCTGCCCGGGCTCAACCCCCTTCGGCAATGGAACCCCCAGACGGGTGAGCTGATCGGTAACCCTCACGCGTCCGCGGAAGGCGTGAGTGGCACCATCAGCTACCTCAACACTCTGGGGCGCCACGGCGCTCCAGGGCTCTACAAGGACAACGATCCCGCCGCAGAGCTTTATTACGAAGGGCTGCGCTACCTGCAAGGCCTGCCGCCCACGCCCCAGGCCATCGCCGGGATGGATGCAGCAAGGCGCAACGGCTTTGCAGCCCATGGAACGTGGACCGATCCTTTCGAAGGCTCCACGAATGCCGAAAACCACGCCTGCCTGCGCAACAGCATCCTGCTGATCGGCGACAACAGCCCGCATGCCGACCGCTCCATCCCCGGCAACACCAGCACGGCGCACCACGACTTCAGTCGCACAGCCGAGGTCGGCCTGGCGCGCAACGTCCCGGACTTCAAGGAGTGGACGCGCGTGGTGGGTGGTTTCGAGTCGGGAGACACCATCGCCTACGTCGATGGACGCGGCCAGCCGCAGGCTACCGGCAACCCCACGGCCTCGCGCGACCCGGCCCTGCGCAACCTGCACGAGCAGTCGGCCGGCTTCGAGGGCAAATCGGCGTACTACCTGGCAGGCATGGCTTATTGGGCGCACACGCACGACATCCGCGGCGCCGGCTGGTCCGATGCTGCCCGGCGGCGCCCTGGCCTGCGCGCCACGACTTATGTGCTGGACATCGGACAAAGCAGCTCCGGCAGCCCGGACCCGCTCACCCATAGGCGCACGCCACTCTTCCTGACCGCCAAGTACGGCGGCTTTCGCGATCTGACCGGAACAGGCGGCCCCTATCTGCCTCCGGCCGCGGACGGCAGACACTGGGCGGCGGAATCAGATCCCGCGCAGGCGCGAACCTTTCGTCAGGGCAGTGATGCCGACCAGCTCCTGCAGGCGCTGGAAGACATCTTTGCCACAGCCAGCCGTCAGGGCAATCCGTTGGCCCTACCCGCCCTCTCCGGCAGCGCCCTGGCCTCCGAGCAGGGTGCCGTCTACCTGAGCAGCTTCGACCCCGAGCGCTGGTCCGGGGACGTGGTCAGGAGCGCCGTCTTCCTGGATGCCAACGGGGCGCTGCGCCAGTCCGACCTCCTGCAGGCGCCCTCGGCCGCGCGGTACCTCGACCAGCTGACGGACGAGCAGACCGACGCCCGGAAGATCTACATCGGCGGCCCGGGCGGACGGGCCAGCGCCTTCACCTGGAGCGCCATCGACGCCTGGCTCAAGGACCAGCTCGACCGTGCCCACCCGCAGGCGCCGGCGGACGGCCAGGGGGAACCTCGCCTGAAGTTCGTGCGCGGGCACCGGGCCTTGGAGGGTGCCCCGTTTCGCAGACGCGCCTCGCGCCTGGGCGACATCGTCCATTCCGGCATGGCGTATTCGGGCGCGCCCGACGGCCGCCATGCGGGCAGCAGCTACCAGAACTTTCTTGACCGGTACCGCGGTCGCACGAAGGCCGTCTTCGTCGGCGCCAACGATGGCATGCTGCACGCCTTCGATGCCGAGACGCTGGCGGAGCTGTTCGCCTACATCCCGAGCTGGCTGGGGCCGCGGCTGTCCCTGCTCAGCCATGCCGGCTACAACGCGGGGGCCCATGCCAGCTATGTGGATGCGCCCCCGGCCGTCGGCGAAGCTCAGCTGCCGGGCGGCTGGAGGACGGTGCTGGTCTCGGGCACGGGCGGCGGAGGCCAGGGCGTCTTCGCCCTGGACGTGACCGACCCTTCGACCTTCGACGCCACCAAGGTGCTGTGGGAGTTCACCGACGCCGACGACCCCGACCTGGGCAACGTGCTGGGGCAGCCGCACATCGTGAAGCTGCGCGTCTCTCCCGGGGCCAGGGCGGGCATCCCCACCCACCGCTGGTTCGCCGCCGTGCCGGGCGGCGTCAACAACCAGGTGGAAGACGGGCCCGGCCGCTACAGCGACAGCGGCAAGCCCGCCCTCTTCCTGCTGGGGCTGGACAAACCGGCGGGCGCTCCCTGGTCGCTCGGGCACAACTACTTCAAGGTTGTCCTGCCCATCAGCAACGACCCGGCCCTGGGCACGCAGGATCTCGACTCCAGCGGCCAGCCCACCGGGCGCGGTGCGGCCTCGGGCGTGATCGGCCTCAACTACACCGCGGATGCGGCTGGCGCCGTGGAGTTCTTCTATTTCGGCGACCTGCAGGGACAGCTGTGGAAGCTCGACATGGCGCGTGCCCAGCTCGACGTACCGGACGAGTCCGGCTGGAGCCTGGCCACGCTCTCGGCCTACCGCAAGGGCGCCGGGCAGCCGCTGCCCATGTATGTCGCCGCCACCGCCGAGGGCAAGGCCCAGCCCGTCAGCGCAGCGCCTGCCATATTCCACGGGCCCAGGGGTTCCTATCTCGTTGCCTTTGGCACCGGGAAATACCTGGAGCCCTGGGACAACGGCGTGCACGCCGCCACCCGCAAGCAGTCGTTCTACGTGCTCTTCGACGACCCGCAGGCCGGGCCGGTCGCGGACAGCAAGGGCCGCGCCGCCTTCGATGGCCGCACCCGCCTGCAGGCGGGCACCGTGAACCTGGCCAATGGCAGCATCACCGTACCCACGTTCTACTGGAACACGCCTCGCGCCAGCGACGGCAAGACGCGCAAGGCCGGCTGGTACCTTGACCTGCCACGCAGTGGCCCGCAGGGCGGCGAGCAGCAGGTGCACGCCCCGCTGATCTTTGGCGGCGAGGTTTTCTTCCGCACCCTCCTTCCTCCCGGCCCGGCCGACGGGTGCAAGGGAGGCGGCGGATATTTGTATGCCGCCCACCTGGCAACGGGGCTGGGCAGCGTCGTTTCTGCCGCGTCGGCCCAGGGCGCGCCGGTACTGCTGCGGCTGGGGGCGGAACGCTCGGGCAGCGACGGCAGCGGCATGCGCCGCAAGGTCGAGACCGCCGTCGTCGCCCTCCCGTCCGGTGCCGGAGCGCTGGGGCTTTCCGCCCCGCGGACGGCCAGCTCCCTCGTCGGCAGGATCAGCTGGCGCCAGATAGCCGACTACCGCGAGCTGAGAAAAAGGAGCTGGGACTGATGGCCACCAATGCAGCCGGGCCCTGCGCCGCCACCGCTTCACACGGCTTCACGCTGGTGGAACTCATGATCACGGTTGCCATCGTCGCCATCCTCGCCACCGTGGCCTACCCTGCCTACAGCGCCCACCTGCACAAGGCCCGGCGCGCCGAGGCGCGGGCGGCCATCGTGGAGACGCTGCAACAGCAGGAGCGCTACATGAGCCAGTACGACACCTACGCTGCCTTCGCCCACGACGCGCCGCACGATGGCGCTCCCTTTCGGCGCCATTCCGGCTCCGATGAGGCGAACCCGGCCTTTCGCATCGGCGCCAGGGCCTGCGCGGGCCAATCCCTGGCCGACTGCGTGCAGGTTTATGCCCGGCCGCAGTACTCCGACCCCGCAGTGCGCGAGCTGTCGATGACCAGCACAGGGGTCAGGGATTGCAGCGCCAGCGATCCCGGCCAGTGCTGGAGATGACGCTGCCCGCCACGCACCGGTATGCACGGGGCTTCACCCTGATCGAGCTCATGGTCACCCTGGTGGTGCTGGCCGCTCTGCTGACCACAGCCGTTCCCGGCTTCCTGGGCTTTCGCAGAAATGCCGAACTGACCGGCGCCGCCAACCGGCTGGTCGGCGCCATCAACGCCGCGCGGTCCGAGGCCATGAAACGCAACCGCTTCGCGATGGTGCTGCCCATCGGGGGCGAGCGCTGGACGCAAGGCTGGGTGGTCTTCGTGGACACCAACGACAACCAGGCTTTCGACGACGGCGACGTGCTGGTCATGCGCCAGGAGCCGCTGCCGCCCTACCTCGGCGTCGCCGGCACCGGGCCCGCGGCGGGCGGCATGGCGCATATAAGATACGACGGGTCCGGCTTTTCCCGTCCCCTGGGCGGCAATGTCGCCAACGCCACCCTGAGCCTGTCGCGCACCGACGTGCCCTCGGATGCCTCCCAGGTCCGGCGCATCGTCATCGCCCGCACCGGGCGCATCCGTGTCTGCACGCCCAAAAGCCTGGCCGACGCCGCATGCTCCGCCGGCTCGGCCGACTGAGCTGTCTATGCCATCACCCTTCATGACCCAGGCGCTCGGGCTTGCTGCCCAGGCGCTTTTCCTCTCCAGCCCCAATCCGCGCGTGGGCTGCGTCATCGTCCACGCCGACGGCCACCGTGTGCTCGGGCAGGGCTTCACCCAGCAGGCCGGCGGCCCGCACGCGGAGGTCATGGCCCTGCGCGATGCCGCCGCGCAAGGCCACGATGTGCGTGGCGCCACCGCCTATGTGACGCTGGAGCCGTGCTCGCACCAGGGCCGCACCGGTCCCTGCTGCGACGCGCTCATCGAAGCCGGCGTGGGCCGGGTGGTGGCTGCGACCCCCGACCCCAACCCGCTCGTGGGTGGGCGCGGCCTGGCGCGGCTGCGCGCCGCCGGCATCGAAGTTCAGGTGGGCGATGGCGCCGCCGAGGCGCGCGAACTCAACATCGGCTTTTTCAGCCGCATGGTGCGCGGCCTGCCGTGGGTGCGCATGAAGGTTGCCGCCTCCCTCGATGGCGCGACGGCGCTGGCCAACGGGGCCAGTCAGTGGATCACCTCGGCCGACGCGCGCGCCGACGGGCATGCCTGGCGGGCGCGGGCCTGCGCCATCCTGACGGGAACAGGCACGGTGCTGCACGACGACCCGCGGCTGGACGTGCGCGAGGTGGCCACGCCGCGCCAGCCGCATCTGGTGGTGCTCGACAGCCGGCTGCGCACGCCGCCCGCCGCCCGCCTGCTGGAAGTGCCGCAGCGCGAAGTGCTCATCTGCACCACCGGCCAGGCCGGGGCCGACCGGCGCCAGGCCCTGGAGACGCGCGGCGCCACCGTCATGGCGCTCGGCGCCGATAGGCGGGGCCAGGTCGACCTGGCGGCGACGCTGGCCGCCCTCGCGCAGCGCGGCGTCAATGAGCTGCACGTGGAGGCCGGCGCCGGCCTCAACGGGGCGCTGCTGCGCGCGGGTCTGGTCGATGAGCTGCTGCTGTACCTGGCCCCGACCTTGCTGGGCACGGGCGCCCGGGGCATGACCGATTGGGGGCCGCTGCAGTCGCTGGCGGATGCGCGCAGGCTGCGTTTTGCCGACGTCACGCTGCTCGGGCCGGATTTGCGCATCGTGGCGCGGGTGTGCGGGCGCGAAGGCTTCTGAACCCTGGCTGCAGCCCCCACCGGGGCGCACGCTTTCGTCCGACAGCCGAGCCTGCGGCGGGGCAGATATAACTTGCGCATCCTTTCGCACCGATGCCGCGCGGCGCCGCCCCGGCTCTCCCTCCATGCCCGTCCTCGCCGAGCCCCCACCCTCCCGCCCCAGGCGATCCCTGGTGGCACGCCGATGGGTGGCCGCCGCGCTGACCCTGGCCTGCAGCGGCTGCGCCGGCCTGCCCAAGGACGTGGACCGGCCTGTCTCCACCGCCATTGACGTGGTGCGCGAACCCACGGCCCTGTCGGCCCTGGTGGCGCAGCAGCGCCGCGCCGCCGGAGCGCGCCCGGCCTCGGGCTTCATGCTGCTCAGCGGCCCGCAGGAGGCCTATGGCAGCCGCCTGGCCCTGGTGCAGGGCGCGCAGAAGACACTGGACCTTCAGTACTACGCCATCCATGCCGACGCCAGCTCGGCCCGCCTGCTGCAAGACGTGGTGCTGGCGGCGCGGCGCGGCGTGCGCGTGCGCATCCTGCTGGACGACTTCCACAGCACCGGGCGCAATGCCCTGGTGATGCGCCTGGCGTTCGAGCCACGCATAGAGATGCGCATGTTCAACCCCGTGGCGGGCACCCGGGGCTCGGCGCTGGGGCGGGCATGGGGCTCGCTGACTGACTTTTCGCGCGTGCAGCAGCGCATGCACAACAAGCTCTTCATTGCCGACAACGTCATGGGCGTGACGGGCGGACGCAACCTGGGCGACGCCTACTTCGGCCAGGGCCAGGCGGAGAACTTCGTCGACCTGGACGTGCTGGCCGTGGGCCCCATCGTCGCCGACATGTCGCGCAGCTTCGACACCTTCTGGAACAACCCGCGCTCCTACCCCGTGCAGTCGCTGATCACCCGGGAGGAGCTGGAGAAGTTGCGCGAACAGGTGCAGCGCTCCGATGCCGAGAAAGAAGTCGACGGCGAGAGCGAAGGCGCAGGCAAGGCACAGCCCAAGGCCCCGGTGCCCGAGATGGTGCCGCCCACGGCAGGAACGCCCGCGCAGGGGGACTCGGCGCACGCCGCGCGCGCGTGGAACGAACAGCCGCTGGACCTGCGCAGCGCCCGCTTCACCTGGGCGCCGGCCGTGATGCTGGCCGACCAGCCCACCAAGATCGCCCTGGACGGCCAGGCCGCCCAGGCCCTTGCCCGCGAGGACGGACCCACGGAGGCCGGCCCCGCGGCGCTGCCCACCGCAACCGCCACCGCAACCGTCCCCCCGCCAGCTGCCGGGCCACGGGTTGCAGCCGCTACCGAAGGCGAGGAAGAGACCGTCGTGGACGGCCTGCTCAACCTGATGGCGCACACCCGGCGCGACCTGCTCATCATCTCGCCCTACTTCGTCCCGGGCGAAGACATGAAGCGCGCCTTTGCCGAAGCCCGCAGCCGGGGCGTGCGGGTGCGCATCCTGACCAATTCACTGGCCTCCAACGACGCGCCCATCGCCCACGTGGGCTACGCCCGGCACCGCAAGGATTTGCTGGACCTGGGGGTCGAGCTGTACGAACTGCGCAGCGAGCAGGCCGGCCTGCGCACCGCTTTTGGCAGCTCCGGCGCCCCGGCCCGCCCGGCGAAGAAGGGCGCCAACGCCGGCAACGAGGGCGCCTCCGGAGGTGCGACCGGGGCCTCGCGCTCGATGCTGCACTCAAAGGTCATGGTGGTCGACCGCAACCTTCTGGTCGTGGGCTCGATGAACCTGGACCTGCGCTCGCAGCTGCAAAACACCGAAGTGGCACTGTTGATCCGCAGCCCGGCGCTGTCGCAACAGGCCGCGCAGCAGATCGAGAATGCCATGCGCCGGGGCTCCTGGCACGTGCAGCGCGAGAGTGATGGTGCGCTGGTCTGGCGCGCGCCGGAGGGCAGCGACCTGCCCGATGCGTACAGCGACCCCGACAGCAGCGCCGGCCTGCGCCTGCTGCTCAGGCTGCTCGGACCTCTGGCACCCGATCACCTGCTGTAAACCGCTGGCGCAGCAGCCAGTCCGAGATGCGCTGCTGGTCGGTCATCACGCGCACCTCGTCGAAGGCCGCCTGGGCCTCGGCATGACGCCGACGCAACAGGTTGAGCCATTGCTTGAGCCGCCCCGCCCGCTGGTGCGGGTCAAGCTCCTCGCACACCATGCGCCAGAATTGCTCCATGGGCTCCAGCAGATCGGGCCAGGCCAGGGCAGCGGCCGGCTGCCCTTGGTCATGGGATCGGATGGCCAGCGCCAGGCCAGGGTCGGCCACCATGCCGCGCCCCAGCATCAGCGCCTCGCAGCCGCTGGCCTCGCGGCAGCGCAGCGCGTCCTGCACGTTCCAGATCTCGCCATTGGCCACCACCGGGATGCCCAGCGCCTCGCGCAGCGGCGCGATCTCGTGCCAGTGGGCCGGCGGCCGGTAGCCGTCGGCACGGGTGCGCGCATGCACCACCAGCTCGCAGGCACCGCCGCTCTCGATGGCCTGGGCGCACTCGCGCGCCCGGCTGCTGTCGTCCCAGCCCAGGCGCATCTTGGCCGACACCGGCAGGTGCGCCGGCACGGCCCGGCGAACGGCCGCCACCACGGCGGCCATGCGCTCGGGCTCGCGCAGCAGCGAGGCGCCGCCGCCATGGCGGTTCACCGTCTTGGCCGGGCAGCCGAAGTTCAGGTCCACGCCCGGCGCGCCCAGTTCGGCCAGGCGCGCGGCGTTCTCGGCCATGCTGACCGGGTCCGAGCCCAGGAGCTGGGCACGCACGGGCACCCCGGCCAGGGTGCGGCCGCCGCGCTGCAGTTCGGGGATGAAGCGCAGGAACACCCGGTCGGGCAGCAGCAGGCCGGTGACGCGGATGAACTCACTCACGCAGCGATCGACCCCGCCGATGCGCGTCAGCACATCGCGCAAGACGAAATCGAGCAGGCCTTCCATGGGCGCGAGCAGCAAGGCCCCACCCCGGCCTGCCAGTGCGCAAGCACCTTCCGTTGAATTACTCATAAAACAAGCCTTCAGCCCTTGTGCAACATGGACTTTCAGCTATTTTTTTAAGAGCAAAGCAGTCATCCTGGCGACCTGCGCAGCACCGCCTCTCGGGCGGCGCGGCAGTCCGCTTCAGCTGAGCGGGCGCTTGAGGCGGATTTCCTCGATCTTCACGCCGCCGATGAGCGCGGTCTTGGCCGTGGTCATCTCGCGCTTGAAGCCGGCCAGCTCGTGAAAGCGCAGGGCGCGCTCGTTGCGCAGCGGCACCCAGGCGGTGACGGTGGTGCAGCCCTCCTCGGCCAGGCCGTCGCGCGCCGCATCCCACAGGGCCACGCCCACGCCCTGGTCCCAGTGCGTGGGGGCGGCATAGATGGCCCAGATCTCGCCGGTGGTGGGGCGGGTCTTGGCGTCGCGCGAGCGGTCGAAGCCGACGAAGCCGACGATCTTGTCGCCTTCCACGGCCACCTGCACCTGCGGCTCGCAATATTCGATGGCTTCGCGCCAGTAGGCCTGGCGCTTTTCCAACGAGGACATGGTTTTCAGCTGATCGTCTGGCAGGAGGCCGCGGTAAGCCTCCAGCGCGGCAGCAGTGTGGACCTGGGCGATGGCCTTGGCATCGCGAAGCGTGGCAGGGCGGACCTGGATACTGGACATGAGGGAAACGAAGACGGGTGACAAGGGAAAACCCGCTATTTTCACGCAAACGGATACGGCAGCGCCAGGGGGTGCTGTTGGCACACGGCGCGCCCTGCCATTGCGCCCGTCCGCCAGCAGCTGCGCGGCCCATGCGCTATATGCGGGCCGCGGGCTCGGGTGCGGCCTACATCAGCCGGCGCAGCAGCGCCATGACCTGCTCGAAGCGGGCGCCGTAGGGCGGGTACAGCAAGTGCCCCATCGACCAGCGCGACTGCGACAGCACGGCCTTCTGATGGCAAAAGCGCAGAAAGCCCTGCTCGCCGTGGTAGGCGCCCCAGCCGCTGTCGCCCACGCCGCCGAAGGGCAGGTTCTCGTGGGCGATATGCATCAGGGTGTCGTTGACGGAGACGCCGCCGCTCACCGTGCGGCGCAGCACGTCGTCGCGCGTTCGCTCGCTGCGGCCGAACCAGTACAGCGCCAGCGGCCTGGGATGGGCGTTGATGTGGGCGATGGCATCGTCCAGCCGCTCGTAGCTGAGCACGGGCAGCACCGGGCCGAAGATCTCCTCCTGCATGAGCTGCATCTGCGCGCTGGCACCGAACACCAGCACGGGCGCCATCTGCCGGGCCAGGCCGTCGCCGATAGACTGCGGCGGCGCAGGCGGCGAGCCAGGCACAGGTTGCAGCACGTGCAGCTCGGCGCCCTGGGTCTGGGCCTGCTGCAGCATCGTGCGCAGCCGCGCCAGGTGTCTCGGGGTGATGATGGAGGCGTAGTCCGGGTTGCCCTCGAAATACGGAAAAAGCCGCGCCACGGCAGCGCGGAAGGCCTCGGCAAAGGCGGCCTCGCTGCCGCGCGGCAGCAGCACGTAGTCAGGGGCGATGCAGGTCTGCCCGGCGTTGAGCAGCTTGCCGTGGGCGATCTTGAGCGCCGCGTCCCTGAGATCGCAATCGGCATCGATGATGCAGGGCGACTTGCCGCCCAGCTCCAGCGTGGTCGGCGTCAGGTGCGCGGCCGCCGCCTGCGCCACCTTGCGCCCGACAGCGGTGGAGCCAGTAAAGACCAGGTGGTCGAACGGCAGCGAGGCCACGAGCGCGGCCACGGCCGCATCGCCCTGCACCACGGCGAACTCCTCGGGGGCGAAGAACTGGGCCACCAGCCTTTGCAGCTGCTCGGAGGTGTGTGGCGTCAACTCGCTGGGCTTGAGCAACACCCGGTTGCCTGCGGCCAGCGCGCTCATGGCCGGAGCCAGCGCGAGCTGGATGGGGTAGTTCCAGGGCGAGATGACGCCCACCACGCCCAGGGGCTGGCGCTCGATCCAGCCGCGCGCGGGCTGCAGGAACAGCGGGGTGCGCACTTTCTGCGGCCGGCTCCAGCGCGCCAGGTGCCGGAGCGTCTGCGCCATCTGCGCGCGCAGCACGAAGAAGTCGGCCACCTCGGTCAGGCGCGGCGAGCGCATGCCGAAGTCCGCCTGCACCGCCGCCGCCAGGACGGGAGCGTGCTCTTCGATCAGCTTGCCCAAGCGCAGCAGCCGCTCGCGCCGCAGGGTGAGCGGCACCTCGGGCTGCGCCCGGCTGGCCGAGCGCTGGCGCTCGAAGAGGTCGCGAATGTCGTCAGGCATCATGGAGAAACGCCACGGCAGGCCGGGCCCTGTGGGTCAGAAGGGGCCGCGGTCAGCGGATCTCGCGCACCTGCACGTCGGTCACGTCGGCCACGCCGCGCATGCGGGCCGAGGCCGACGCGCCTGCTGCGCGGGCCGAGCCCGCGGCATGCGCCGTCCAGCGCGCGGTGCTGCGCGTGGCCGTGCTCCAGGCGCCGCGCGGGTTCACGCGCATCCAGGGCGTGACGGGGCGCCCCGTCAGGCGGGCCCAGAGCATGCGGGCACCCCAGATCAGCGCGAGCACGCAGGCAGCAGCCAACAGGCTCAGGAAAAGCACTGCGCCCACGGCCACGGCCAGCAGGCGCAAAGTCCACCGGAAGACTCCGGACAACATTTCATTCAAGGCCATGCCCCTTTCTGGCAGACGGGAGGAAGGGCGGGTCTGCGGCGCGGACATGACGCCCCGCCACCCGCGCGGCCTCCCATGGTAGGCCTCAGGCTGCCGCCTCGGCCTCGCCGAACTGGAATACCCCCGGCTCGTGGACAGGATCGACCCCGACCGGGATAACGCTCTTGGGCGGATAGCGCCCCTCCAGCAGCAGCCTGGACAGCGGGTTCTCGATGCGCTGCTGGATGGCGCGCTTGAGCGGGCGCGCGCCGAACACCGGGTCGAAGCCGACCTTGGCCAGCTCGGCCATGGCGGCGGGCGAGACCTGCAGGTGCAGATCCATCTTCGCCAGGCGAGCCTGCAGCGCATGCAGCTGGATGCGGGCGATGGCCTCGATGTGGCGCGCGTCCAGGCCGTGAAAGACCACCGTCTCGTCGATGCGGTTGAGGAACTCGGGCCGGAAGTGGGCTTTCAGCTCGCCCCAGACGGCCTCCTTGATCTCCTCCTGGTCCTGGCCGACCATGCTCTGGATCAGGTGCGAGCCGATGTTGCTGGTCATGACGATGACCGTGTTCTTGAAGTCCACGGTGCGGCCCTGCCCGTCCGTCAGGCGGCCATCGTCCAGCACCTGCAGGAGCACGTTGAACACGTCCGGGTGGGCCTTTTCCACCTCGTCGAGCAGCACCACCGAATAGGGCTTGCGGCGCACGGTCTCGGTCAGGTAGCCGCCCTCCTCGTAGCCGACGTAGCCGGGCGGCGCGCCGATCAGGCGGGCCACGGAGTGCTTCTCCATGAACTCGCTCATGTCGATGCGCACCAGGTGCTCCTCGCTGTCGAACAGAAAGCCCGCCAGCGCCTTGCACAGCTCGGTCTTGCCCACGCCCGTGGGGCCCAGGAACAGGAAGCTGCCCAGCGGCCGGTTCGGGTCCGACAGGCCCGAGCGCGAGCGGCGGATGGCGTTGGAGACAGCGGCAATCGCCTCGTCCTGTCCCACCACGCGCTCGTGCAACTTTTCCTCCATGTGCAGCAGCTTGTCTTTCTCGCCCTGCATCATCTTGGCCACCGGAATGCCCGTGGCGCGGCTGACCACCTCGGCGATCTCCTCGGCGCCCACGTGCGTGCGCAGGAGCTTGTGGCGCGGCGCGGCGTCGGCGCCGCCCGCCTCGCTGTCCTGGGCGTCCTTGAGCTGCTTTTCCAGCTCGGGCAGGCGGCCGTACTGCAGCTCGGCGACGCGGTTGAAGTCGCCCTTGCGCTTCAGGTCCTCGATCTGGGTGCGGATGGCGTCGATGTCCTTCCTGATCTGCTCGCTGCCCTGGGCGCTGGCCTTCTCGGCCTTCCAGATTTCCTCCAGGTCGGCATACTCGCGCTCCAGGCTGGACAGCTCCTCCTCGATCAGTTGCAGGCGCTTCTGCGAAGCCTCGTCGTGCTCCTTCTTCATGGCCTCGCGCTCGATCTTCAGCTGGATCATGCGCCGCTCCAGGCGGTCCAGCGCCTCGGGCTTGGAGTCGATCTCGATCTTGATCTTGGCGGCGGCTTCGTCGATCAGGTCGATCGCCTTGTCGGGCAGGAAGCGGTCGGTGATGTAGCGCTGGCTGAGCTCGGCCGCGGCGACGATGGCCGGGTCGGTGATGTCCACGCCATGGTGGGCTTCATAGCGCACCTGCAGGCCGCGCAGGATGGCGATGGTGTCCTCGACGCTGGGCTCCTCGACCAGCACCTTCTGGAAGCGCCGCTCCAGCGCCGCGTCCTTCTCGATGTACTTGCGGTACTCGTCCAGCGTGGTCGCGCCGATCAGGTGCAGCTCGCCGCGCGCGAGAGCGGGCTTCAGCATGTTGCCCGCGTCGATCGCGCCCTCGGCCTTGCCGGCGCCCACCATGGTGTGCAGCTCGTCGATGAACAGGATGACGCGGCCCTCCTCGTGCGCCACTTCCTTGAGCACGCCCTTGAGCCGCTCCTCGAATTCGCCGCGGTACTTGGCGCCGGCCAGCAGGCCCGCCATGTCCAGCACCAGCACGCGCTTGTTCTTGAGCGTCTCGGGCACCTCGCCCGCGACGATGCGCTGGGCCAGGCCCTCGACGATGGCAGTCTTGCCCACGCCCGGCTCGCCGATCAGCACGGGGTTGTTCTTGGTGCGCCGCTGCAGCACCTGGATGGAGCGGCGGATCTCGTCGTCGCGGCCGATGACCGGGTCGAGCTTGCCGGCGCGCGCGCGCTCGGTCAGGTCGAGCGTGAACTTCTTCAGCGCCTCGCGCTGGCCCTCGGCCTCGGCGCTGTCCACGGCCTGACCGCCGCGCACGGCCTCGATGGCCGACTCCAGGCTGGTGCGCGACAGGCCGTTGTCGCGGGCGATCTGGCCGGCGTCGCCCTTGCTGTCTACCAGCGCGAGCAGGAACAGCTCGCTGGCGACGAACTGGTCGCCGCGCTTGATGGCCTCCTTCTCGGTGGCCTGCAGCACGCGCCCGAGCTCCGGGCTGCCCTGCACCTGCTCCTGGCCCTGCACCTGGGGCAGGCGCTTGATGGCGGCTTCGGCCGCGGCGATCATGCCGCCCGCGTTGGCGCCCGTGCGCTCGACGAGCGCACGCGGACCACCCTCCTGGCGCAGCATGGCCACCAGCAGGTGCACGGGTTCGATATAGGCGTTGTCGTGGCCGAGCGCGAGCGACTGGGCGTCCGACAGCGCTTCCTGGAATTTGGTCGTGAATTTTTCAAGGCGCATGGGTAACCTCCAACTCGTTGCTAGTTAAGGCTGCGAGGCGCGGGTTTCAAGCCGCGGCGCCCCGGCGAATTCACGACGGCCGGACGGAAAGCGGCTCACGCCTGCTTCATGCGCGGGCCCTAGCCAGCCATGGGCGCCGCCTGGATGCCCCAGCGCGCCAGCGCCGCGTCGTCGCTCACGCGCGCATCCACCCAGCGCGCGCCCTGGGGCGTCTCCTCCTTCTTCCAGAAGGGCGCCTGCGTCTTGAGGTAGTCCATCAGGAATTCGCAGGCCTGGAAGCTCTCGCCACGGTGCGCCGACGTCACGGCCACGAGGACGATCTGATCCTGCGGCGCGAGCCGGCCCACGCGATGGATGATGCGCACGCCATGCAGGTCGAAGCGCGCCAGCGCGGCATCGACCATGGCTTGGATGGCCCGCTCGGTCATGCCGGGGTAGTGTTCCAGCTCCATGGACGCCACCGCATCGCCCTCATTGCGCTCGCGCACCGTGCCGACGAAGCAGCACACGGCGCCCACGCGGCCGTCGCCGGCGCGCAGCGCGGCCAGTTCGGCGGAAACGTCGAAATCTTCGGTCTGGATGGAGATGCAGGCCATGGCAAGCGGAACAGGACGGGGGTTGCTACAGTGCCCGGCACTTTAACGCCACGCATGCGCCATGGCCCAGCAAGCCCTTCACACCGCCGAGTACACCCTCTACCCTTCCCCGCGCAACGAGCACCGCGTGGTCTTCCTCCACCAGAGCTTCGTGCCCCACCCCTACGCGCTGATCGACCTGCCCAGCTTCGGCCTGTCAGGCCGCTGCAGCCTGTTTGCCGCGCACCGCAAGGCCGACGGCAAGATGGGCCAGCTGGTCAGCTTCGAGCTCGAAAGCGACCAGCTGCGGTTCGAGAAGCTGTTCGTGCCCGACTGAAGGGTGCCTGCAAAGGCTTGCGCCAGCACAACAATGGGCGCCGCTGCGATGGCACCGGTCCTTTCACTTGACCTGACTCAAGGAAAAACCCTTGCGTCTGTACTGCAATGCAGGGGTTCACACCCATAAAGACGAGGAAGGAAAGGAAAGCCCCATGCGACTGCTACAAGAACTCTTCACCACCGATGTCGGCCTGTTCAGTGCCATCGGCATCGCCTTCATGCTTGGCATGGGGGTGTTTTTCCTGCGCCTGTTCATGCGCGACGACGCGCCCAGGGCCGAGACTGCGCAGCCCAAGCGCTGAACCCGCGCGGCGGCTCCTGTCCGCCCGCTACCGCCCGGCCCTGCTGCCGGGCTTTTTTGTGCCCGTGCGCCGGGCGTGCTGCGTCGCCGCGACAATGCGCGCATGCACGAGGACGACAACCAGATCCTGATTCCGCCCAGCTTCTCCGCCCTGCACTGCGACGCGCGCCAGCGCCTGACGGCCAGCATGGCCCACGTGCGTGAGCGCTACGAGCTGTGCGAAGACCTGGCGGGCCACCTGGTCGAGCAGGCGCAGCTGCTCTACCACCGCGAGGGCGCGTCCGAGGCCGGCGTGCTGGCCGGCATCCACGCCGGCCTGTGCGCGCCCGGCTCGGGAGTGGATGCGGCCGAGGCCCGCTGGATCACGCTGCGCCTGGCCGAACTGCTGGCCTGGCGCAGCCCGGCGCTGCCCGAGCCGCCAGCGCCGGACTGAAGCCCCGCCCCGCCGTCAGCCGCCCGTCACCGGCGGAAAGAACGCTGCCTCGCAGCCGTCGGCCAGCGCATCGGCCTCGCTGGCCATGTGCTGGTCCAAGGCCATGCGCACGGCGCGGCCCGGCGCCAGGCAGCCGGCCCAGGGCTCGCCCCGGGCCACCAGCTCGTCGCGCAGTGCGCCCAGCGTGGCGGCGCGGGTCTGCAGGGTTTCCTGGCCCGTGCCCACCGCCTCACGGATCGAGGCGAAGTAGCGCACGGTGACTTTTCGGGTGGCAGGCTCGGTCATGACAGCAACTCGGCAAAGGGCAGGAAGCGCACGCGGTCGCCGCGGGCGATGGACTGGCCCGGGGGGGTGTCGATCAGCCCATCGCCCCAGACGGTGGAGGTGAGCACGCCCGAGCCCTGGTTGGCGAACAGTTCGAGCTCGCCGGCTGCGTTGAGGCGCGCGCGCAGGAACTCCCGGCGCTTGTCGGCGCGGGGCCAGTCGAATGCGGCGGTCGCGGCCACGCTTTGCGGAGCGACGTCGGCCACGCCCTGCAGCCGCAGCAGGAAGGGCCGCACCAGCACCATGAAGGTGATCAGGCTGGAGACCGGGTTGCCCGGCAACCCCATGAAATGCGCACCGTCGATGCGGCCATAGGCGAACGGCTTGCCCGGCTTCATGGCCACCATCCACAGGTTGAGCGAACCCAGCGCCTGCACGGCGGGCTTGACGTGGTCTTCCTCGCCGACCGACACGCCGCCGCTGGTGAGGATCACGTCATGCTCGCGGCTGGCCTCGCGCAGCACGTCCTGCGTGGCGTCCAGCCGGTCGGGGACGATGCCGAAGTCGGTCACCTCGCAGCCCAGCCGTTCGGCCAGCGCGCGCAGGAAGAAGCGGTTGCTGTTGTAGATGGCGCCCGGGCGCATCGCCGCGGGCGGCACGGCGCCGGGCATGACCAACTCATCGCCGGTGGAAAACAGCGCCAGCCGCGGCCGCCGCGCCACCGGCAGGCGCGCTAGGCCGATGCTGGCGGCCAGGCCCAGCGCCGCCGGGTCCAGGCGCGTGCCGGCGGCCAGCACCTGCGCGCCCAGGGCAATGTCCTCGCCCGCACGGCGGATGTTGCGCCCCGGCGTGGGCAGCACCTGCACGCGCACGCGGCCGTCCTCCAGTGCCTCGCAGTCCTCCTGCATGACCACCACGTCGGCACCCTCGGGCACGGGCGCGCCGGTGAAGATGCGCGCGGCCGTGCCAGCGGCCAGAGCCGTGCCGACGCTGCCTGCCGGGATGCGCTGCGACACAGGCAGCACGGCGCCGGGCGCCGGCACGTCGGCGCAGCGCAGGGCGTAGCCGTCCATGGCGCTGTTGTCCTGCGGCGGCACCTGCAGCTCGGAGACAGCCGCCTGCAGCAGCACGCGGCCGTCGGCGCCGAACAGGTCCACCGTCTCGCTGCCGGCCAGGGGCGCGGCCTGCACCAGCAGCTCGGCCAGCGCCTCGTCCAGGGGTTTCAGGGGCAGTCGGCTCATGGCAGGGGCTTTCAATGCACGGGCAGGGCGCGGTCGGCGCCTTGCGGGGAATGGTCGAACAGCGCGGCATGCGCAAGCAGCCAGTCGGCCACCTGCGCGGGCGCATCTAGTGGCAGCACGGGCTGGCGCGGCGGGCGCGGCAGCGCTGCAGGGTCGTCGGTGGCGACAGCAAGAATGCCGGCGTCGTCCGGGTAATGCACCGGGCGCGGGCCGGATGGAAGGGAGCCGGGCGCTGCACGCCAGACCTCGATGCGCGGCAGGCCGGCCTGCTTGAAGCCCTCGACCAGGACCCAGTCCACGTCCGCGTCCAGCAAGGCCAGCAGATCGGGCAGCGCGGGGTCGTGCGCCGCGTCGAATTCGCGCAGCAGCGCCAGGCGCTGGTCGGACACCAGCAGCACTTCGCGCGCGCCCGCCTGGCGGTGGCGCCAGCTGTCCTTGCCGGGCTGGTCGATGTCGAAGCCGTGGTGCGCGTGCTTTACGGTGGACACGCGCAGGCCGCGCGCCGCAAGCTCGCGCACCACCTGCACGATCAGCGTGGTCTTGCCACTACCGGAGTAGCCGGCAAACCCGACAACCTTCATGCCAAGCTCCTGAAAAAATAGCTACACATCCGCGCCGCGCCTGGGTTTACGCGCTTTTTTACCAAAAAAAGGGACTGGCCGTCCGGCCATCACGCGCAATGCGCGGCGATATACGCCTTGACCTGTTCCACGTCGGCCGGCAGCACCGTGACGCGCTTGGGCAGCTGCTCGATGCCTTCGAACCGGGCCGGGCGCTCAGGCGGACGACCCAAGGCTTCGATGATGGTTGCCTCGAACTTGATGGGCAGGGCCGTCTCCAGCACGATCATGGGCACGCCCGCGCTGGCCGGCTGCTCGCGCGCCACCTTGACGCCGTCGGCGGTGTGCGTGTCGATCATGCTGCCAAAGCGCTCCCAGGTGTCCTTGATGGTGGCCAGGCGGTCGGCATGCGTGCTTTTGCCGCTGGCAAAGCCGAAGCGCGTGCTGGCATCGGCAAAGCGCGCGTCGCCGCTCAGGTCAAAACGCCCGTCTTGCGCCACGCCCTCGAACAACGCGCGCGTGGCCTGCCCGTCGCGCCCGAGCAGGTCGAAGATGAAACGCTCGAAGTTGCTTGCCTTGCTGATGTCCATCGACGGGCTGGAGGTCTCGTAGGTGTGCTCGGCGCCGCGCACCTGGTAGATGCCGGTGCGAAAAAACTCGTCGAGCACGTCGTTCTCGTTGGTCGCCACGACCAGGCGCTCGATGGGCAGGCCCATCTGCCGCGCCACGTGGCCGGCGCAGACGTTGCCGAAGTTGCCGCTGGGAACGGTGAAGCTGACTTTTCGGCCCTCTTGCGTCGTCGCCTGGAAGTAGCCGGCAAAGTAATACACCACCTGGGCCAGGAGGCGCGCCCAGTTGATGGAGTTGACGGTGCCGATCCTGTAGCGGGCCTTGAAGGCATGGTCGTTGCTGACCGCCTTGACGATGTCCTGGCAGTCGTCGAACACGCCGCAAATAGCGATGTTGTGGATGTTCTCATCCTGCAGCGAGAACATCTGCGCCTGCTGAAAAGGGCTCATGCGCCCGTGCGGGCTAGTCATGAAAACGCGGATGCCCTGCTTGCCCTTCATGGCGTATTCGGCGGCGCTGCCGGTGTCGCCGGACGTGGCGCCCAGGATGTTCAGCTCTTCGCCGCGGCGTGCCAGTTCGTACTCGAACAGGTTGCCCAAGAGCTGCATGGCCATGTCCTTGAAGGCCAGCGTCGGGCCGTTGGACAGCTCCTCGATCCACAGGTCGTCCTCCCCGAGCCGGCGCAGCGGCACGATCTCGCGCGTGCCGAAGACCTCGGGCGTGTACGTCTTCTCGCACAGCGCGCGCAGGTCGACCGCCGGGATGTCGTCGATGTAGAGCGACAGGATCTCGAACGCCAGCGCGGCGTAGCCTTCGGTGCGGTAGATGGTGCGCAGCTGGCCCAGGCGTTCACGGCTGATTTGAGGATAGTGCTCGGGCAGGTACAGGCCGCCATCGGGCGCCAGGCCGGCCAGCAGGATGTCGCAGAATTTGGCGCGCGGCGCGGCGCCACGTGTGGAGAGGTAGTGCATGGGGTTTCTCAAGAAGCGGGGGCTTCCCAGGGGTTGACGAGGCGCAGCCCCGTATCCTGAAAGTGGCGGATGTTGCGGGTGACCAAGGGCAAGCGATGTGCCGTTGCGGTGGCAGCAATCAGAAGATCCAGATCGGTTTGCGGGCGTCCCATGGCCTGACAGGAAGCGCGCAGACGGCTCCAGATGCGCCATGTGGCCTCGTCGGTCGGCAGGATCTTTCCTTCGAACCCCTGGCAGAGCTGGTCGAACCAGAGTTGCAGGCGGTTGCGCCTGGAGCCGAGCGCCATGCGCTCGATGCCGAACTGGATTTCACCGATCGTCACTGCGCTCAGCACGCATTGGCCCAATTGCTCGCGCAGCCACTGCTGCACCAGGGCATGAGGCTCAGGCCTGCTCAACTCCGACAGAACGCAGGTGTCCAGCAGGCAGCTCATGGCGCTCATTCACCCAGGGGGTCTATCTGCTTGATGCTGCTGCGCTCGTCGATCAGTTCGGCAAAGCCTTCCACCCTGGGCATGCTCAGCAGGAACTCGACGAAACCATCGTCCTTGGGCGGCGCGGCGGGTGCCTCGTGCCCTATCGCCACCACCCGCACCACGGGCTTGCCATGGCGCGTGACGGTCTGCGGGCCTTCGTTGACGGCGCGCTCGATCAGCTCGCTGAAGTGGTTTTTGGCTTCCTGTACTTGCCAGACTGCGGACATGGCGGCCTCCTGCGCGGTGAAATGGCCAGAATTCAAGCCATTCTGGCCATTTTAGCGTGTCAGTTCAGCTCTTCTTTGCGGATACGAGTGATGGGTGCCAGAACCGTGGGCAGGGGCTGGATCTGCGCCAGCGCGGCGTCCATGTCGCCCTCGCGCGTGTCGTGGGTGAGGATGATCAGGTCGGTCTGCGTCGAGCCCTCGCCGCCCACCTCGTCGGCCTCGCGCTGTAGCACGGCGTCGATGCTGATGCCGGCGCCCGCCAGGATGCCGGTGATCTGGGCCAGCACGCCGGCCTCGTCGGCCACGCGGATGCGCAGGTAGTAGCTGGTGACCACCTCGGCCATGGGCAGCACGGGCAGCTCCTTGCCGGCCTCGCCCAGGGTGTGGCTCTGGAAGGCCAGGGGCGGCACGCGGTGCGTGGGGTCGGCCTCCATCAGGCGGGCGATGTCCACCAGGTCGGCGATCACGGCACTGGCCGTGGGCTCGGCGCCCGCGCCCTTGCCGTAATACAGCGTGGCGCCGACGGCGTCGCCCTGCACCAGCACGGCGTTCATCGCGCCCTCGACGTTGGCGATCAGGCGCTTGGCCGGCACCAGGCTGGGGTGCACGCGCAGCTCCACGCCCTCGGGCCGGCGCTTGGTGATGCCCAGCAGTTTGATGCGGTAGCCCAGCTGCTCGGCGTAGCGGATGTCGGCAGCGGCCAGGCGGGTGATGCCCTCCACGTAGGCCTTGTCGAACTGCACGGGAATGCCGAAGGCGATGGCACTCATGATGGTGGCCTTGTGCGCCGCGTCCACGCCCTCGATGTCGAAGGTCGGATCGGCCTCGGCGTAGCCCAGGCGCTGCGCCTCCTTGAGCACCACCTCGAAGTCCAGGCCCTTGTCGCGCATCTCGGACAGGATGAAGTTGGTGGTGCCGTTGATGATGCCTGCCACCCACTGGATCTGGTTGGCCGTCAGGCCCTCGCGCAGGGCCTTGATGATGGGAATGCCGCCGGCCACCGCCGCCTCGAAGGCGACGATGACGCCGCGCTCGGCCGCAGCCTGGAAGATCTCCGTGCCGTGCACGGCCAGCAGCGCCTTGTTGGCCGTCACCACGTGCTTGCCGGCGGCAATCGCCTCCAGCACCAGTTGGCGTGCAATACCGTAGCCGCCGATCAGCTCGACCACCACGTCGATGTCCGGGTTGGCGATCACTTCGCGCGCGTCGCCCACCACGCGGGCACTCTCGCCCACGATGGAGCGGGCACGCGCGGCGTCCAGGTCGGCCACCATGGAGATCTGGATGCCGCGCCCGGCGCGCCGGCGGATTTCTTCCTGGTTGCGCGCCAGCACGTTGAACACGCCGCTGCCCACGGTGCCAATGCCCAGCAGGCCTATCTGTATCGGTTTCATGGAAAATTAAATAGTAGTCAAAATGGGCTCTAGCGCCCGCCAGTAAAGCGCGAGCAGCTATTGAAAGATGAGCAAACCGATCAGGCCACGGCCTTGGCGTGGCGCTGGCGGTACTGCGCCAGGAAGCCGGCCAGCCGGCCGATGGCCTCGCGCAGGTCGTCCTCGTGCGGCAAAAAGACGATGCGGAAATGCTGCTCGTCGGGGTAGTTGAAGCCCGAGCCCTGCACCAGCATCACGCGTGTGGCACGCAGCACTTCCATGAAGAACTGGCGGTCATCCTTGATGGGGTACATGTCCGGGTCCAGCCGCGGGAACATGTACAGCGCCGCACGCGGCTTGACGCAGGTGACGCCGGGAATGGCGGTGATCAGCTCGTAGGCCAGGTCCCGCTGGCGGCACAGCCGCCCGCCCGGCTTGACCAGGTCGTTGATGCTCTGGTAGCCGCCCAGCGCGGTCTGGATGGCCCACTGGCCCGGCACGTTGGAGCCGAGCTTGATGTTGGCCAGCATGTTGATGCCTTCGATGTAGTC
>NZ_DAMCAM010000029.1:0-39874 GCF_032059615.1 Melaminivora sp.
GCCGTACTGCTCGGGCGTGACCATTCCCGCCTCGCGCGAGTACGACAAGGCCGGCATCATGGTCTCCACCGTGGGCACCAACCCCAAGATCACCCAGGCCGGCTACAAGAACCTGTTTCGCATCGTCGCCAGCGACGTGCAGGCCGGCGCCAACATGGCCGCCTATGCCGCCAAGGACCTGAAGGCCAAGAAGGTCGCCGTGATCGACGACCGCACCGCCTTCGGCCAAGGCCTGGCGGACGAGTTCGCCAAGGAGGCGCAAAAGCTGGGCATGACCGTGGTGGGCCGCGAGTTCACGACCGACAAGGCCACCGACTTCATGGCCATCCTCACCAACATCAAGGCCAAGCAGCCCGAGGCCATCTTCTACGGCGGCTATGCCCCCCAGGCCGCGCCCATGGCGCGCCAGATCAAGCAGCTGGGCATCCCTGTCCGCCTGCTGGGCGGCGACACCCTGTGCAGCCCCGAGATGCCCAAGCTCGGCGGCGACGCAGTCGATGGCGTGGTGTACTGCGCCTACGCCGGCATGCTGATGGACACCGACCCGGGCGCCAAGGCCTTCCAGGACAAGTTCAAGAAGCGCTACAACCAGGCGCCTGATGTCTATGGCCCGTTCTACTACGACCAGGTCATGAACATCGGCCAGGCCATGGAAAAGACCGGCTCCACCGACCCGGCCAAGGTGGGCGCTTACATGCACCAGAACACCTACAAGGGCGTGATGGGCGAGTACGCCTACGACGACAAGGGCAACCGCGTCAAAGCCCCAGTGGTGGTCATGACGTTCGAGGGCGGCAAGGCCAAGCCCCTGGCCAGCTATTGAGTGACCGATAGCCCTGCAGCCTGCAAGGGCTGCGGGAAAACCCGAACCATGCGATAATGCGCGGCTGGCATCACCGAGCGGTGGTGCCACTTTTTGCGCATCTCCCTTCACTCACGGGCCTTGCACTCGGTCGCTTACGCAGCGCAGTGCAGCAACAATTGCCCGCCCAGGCCGTCCGCTACGGCCCTGGTTTCGTTTGATGGTTGATGTCTTGTAACCATCGACGAGGCCCCCCGCAGGTAGCGCCTGCGGCGCCCGTTTCCTGAGAAAACCATGACCGACCGCTTGCAAGAGCAGGGCCACGCTGCGCCTGCCGATACCTCTTTGCCGCTGAACAGCCAGGACGTCCCGGCCACGGCAACCCCCGAAACCACGCTGCCCGAGGGCTTCACCCGCCTGGGCCTGGCGCCAGAGCTGGTGCGTGCCGTGCACGACCTGGGCTATACCCAGCCCACCGCCGTGCAGGACAAGGCCATTCCGCTGGCCATGGGCGCCGGCGATGAAACCGGCCGCTGCATCGACCTGATGGTCTCCAGCCAGACCGGCAGCGGCAAGACCGCGGCCTTCCTGCTACCAGTGTTGCACACGCTGCTCCAGCAGCAGGCCGAGGCCGACGCCGCCGAACGCGCAGCGCACGAGCAGGCTGCTGCCGAAGCCGCCGCGCGCGGCGAGCCCGCGCCCAAGCGCCCGCGCCGCAAGAGCCCGATGAACCCGCGCGCCTTTAAGGCCGCCACGCCCGGTGCCCTGGTGCTGTGCCCGACGCGTGAGCTGGCCCAGCAGGTGGCGCACGACGCCATCGAGCTGGTCAAGCACTGCAAGGGCCTGCGCATCGCCAATGTGGTGGGTGGCATGCCTTACCAGCTGCAGATCGCCAAGCTGCAGAACGCCAACCTGGTGGTGGCCACGCCTGGCCGCCTGCTGGACCTGCAGCGCTCGCAGCAGATCAAGCTCGACCAGGTGCAGTTCCTTGTCGTGGACGAGGCCGACCGCATGCTCGACCTGGGCTTCGCCGATGACCTGGCCGAAATCAACCAGCTCACGGCGGCGCGCAAGCAGACCATGATGTTTTCGGCCACGTTTGCCCCGCGCATCCAGCAGCTGGCCATGCGCGTCATGCACGATGGCGGCGCCAGCGTGCACAAGGTGCAGATCGACACCCCGCAGGAAAAGCACGCCAACATCAAGCAGATGCTGTACTGGGCCGACAACGCCCAGCACAAGAGGAAGATGCTCGACCACTGGCTGCGCGACACCAGCATCGACCAGGCCATCGTCTTCGCCAGCACGCAGATCGAGTGCGACGGCTTGGCCAATGACCTGCAGCAGGAAGGCTTTTCCGCCGTTGCACTGCATGGAGCCCTGAGCCAGGGCCTGCGCAATCGCCGCCTGATGGCGCTGCGCAATGGCCAGGTGCAGATCCTGGTGGCGACCGACGTGGCCGCGCGCGGCATTGACGTGCCCACCATCACCCACGTCTTCAACTTCGGCCTGCCCATGAAGGCCGAGGATTACACGCACCGCATCGGCCGTACCGGCCGCGCCGGGCGCGACGGCCTGGCCGTGACGTTTGCCGAGTTCCGCGACCGCCGCAAGATCTTCGACATCGAAGGCTATAGCCGCCAGCCCTTCAAGGCCGAGGTGATCGCCGGCCTGGAGCCCACGCAGCGCTTCCCGCAGGGCGGCCGCCCGGACTTCGGCGGCGGCCGTGGTGGGCGCGGCGAGCGCTTCGGTCGCGGTGGCGAGCGCTTCGAGCGCAGCGGTGGCGGCGGCGACCGGGGTGGCTACGGCCGCCGGCCTGACGATCGCGTCGGCGACCGCAACGGCCCCCGCCAGGGTTTTGACGAGCGCGCTTCGCGCGGCCCGGCCCGCGAGGGTTACGGCGGCGGGCCCAGTGCCGGCGTCCCGCGCCGCGATGGTGAAGGCTATGGCCGCAAGAACGGCTTCGGTGACGGCGCCCCGCGCGGTGCTGCCCCGGCCGGTCGGCGCGGCGACCATGCCGGGCACGGCCGCCCCGCCTTTGGCGGCAAGCCGGCAGGGGGGCGCCCCTTCGTGCCCCATGAGGGCCGCGCCCGCACGGGACGCTAAGCCCCCCTGCCTCCGGCATGAAAGCCAGGCCAGCTCCTGCGTTCGCGCAGGAGCTGGCCTTTTTCATTCCCCCTTTTTGCAGGGCGGGGCGGATAATTCGCGCCGCCGGAGTGCCCCATGACCCACATTTCCCCCCTGCCCAACATCGATGAGTCCATGTTCGACCTGGCGCCCGTGTCGCTCTGGCTCGAGGACTACAGCGCAGTGCGCACCCTGTTCGAGCGCTGGCGCGCCGAGGGGGTGGACGACGTGGTGGCGCACCTGCGCAGCCAGCCGCAGTGCATGGCCGAGTACGGCGCCAGCATCCGCGTGCTAAAGGTGAACCGGCGCACGCTGGAGCTCTTCTCCGCGCCCGACCTGCAGGCGCTGCAGGCGGCTCTGGCCCAGGTCTTCAAGGGCGACATGCACGAGCATGCCCTGCCCGAGGTGGAGCAGCTGTGGAGCGGCGCCAACGCATTCACCAACCAGACGGTGAACTACGCCCTGGACGGGCGGCGCCTGGACGTGCACATCCGGGGCCGCGTGCTGCCCGGGCATGAGGAGCGCTGGGACCGCGTGCTGGTGTCCCTGGAGGACAACACCGCCGAGCTGCAGGCGCAGCGGCGCCTGCGCGAGAGCGAGAACCGGGCGCGCGCCCTGTTCGAGCACTCGCCCGTGTCGCTGTGGGTGGAAGACTTCAGCCAGATCCGCCATCTGCTCGGGGAGGTGCGTGCGCAGGGCATCAGTGACCTGCGCACCTTTCTGAAAGTCCATCCCGAATTCGTCGAGCGCTGCATGCGCGAGATCCGGGTGCTGGACGTAAACCGGCTCACGCTGCAGCTCTTCGGCGCGGGCAGCAAGGAAGAGCTGCTGTCGCTCACCCACAAGGTCTTTCGCGGCGAGATGCGCGAATCCTTCGCCGAGCAGCTGCTGGACCTGTGGGAAGGCAGGCTCTTTCAGCAGCGCGAGGTGGTCAACTACAACCTTGGCGGCGACGCGTTGCACATCCACATGCAGTTCGCCGTGCTGCAGGGGCACGAGAACGACTGGAGCCGGGTGCTGCTCTCGTTGGTGGACATCACGGCGCGCAAGAAGGCCGAGGCCTATCTCGAATACCTGGGCAAGCACGACGTGCTGACCAGCCTGCGCAACCGCGCCTTCTTCGTCGAGGAGCTCAACCGCCTGGCGCGCAAGGGGCCCTGGCCGGTGGGTGTGCTGGCCATCGACCTGAACGGCCTCAAGGCCCTGAACGACGAAGAGGGCCACGCGGCCGGCGACGCCATGCTGCGCCGCGCCGGCGAGGTGCTGGCCAAGGCCGTGGACGAGCCCGCCTGCGCAGCGCGCACGGGGGGCGACGAGTTCTGCATCCTGCTGCCTGGCGGGGACGAGCGCAGCGCCCGGGCCATGATCGAGCGCCTGCTGACGCTGCAGGAGCTGAACAACCAGTTCTATCCCGGCCAAGCGCTCAGCCTGTCCATCGGCATGGCCGTGGCAGCATCGGGCGAACTGCTGGAGGCGGCCGTGCACCAGGCCGACCAGGCCATGTACGCCCGCAAGAACCAGTACTACGCCGAGCAGGGTCTGGAGCGGCGCGCGTCCTGACTCAGCCCTGCACGGAGCGTCCGATCTCCGGCCAGCGGCGGTGCAGATAGACCCAGGACCCCAGGCCGACGCACATCATCAGCAGCGAGGCCAGCGCCAGCCACTGCGTGGAGTGCATGACCAGGGGCGCGACCACGCCCGCCACCAGGCCGTTGGCGGTGGAGCCGACGAAGGCCTGCAGCGAGGACGCCATACCGCGGCGATGCGGAACCAGGTCCAGCACCAGCAGCGTCACCACCGGCACCATCAGCGCCCAGCCGAAGGAGAAGACGGCGATCGGCAGCATGGCCCAGAAGGGGGGCGGCGTGAACAGCAGGTTCTGTGCCAGGTTCAGCAGTGCCATGGCCAGCATGATGACGAAGCCGTGGCGGATCTGGCGCTTCGGCGCAACGCGCCCGGCCAGCCGACCGCTGGCCCAGGCGCCGCCCATGATGCCCAGGATGTTCAGCAGGAAGAACCAGTAGAACTCGGTGGGCGCCAGGTGCAGGTGCTCGCCCAGGAAGGCCGGAGCCGAGAGCACGTACAGGAACATGCCGTTGAACGGCACGCCGCTGGCCAGCGCCAGCAGCACGAAGCGCGGGCTGGTGATCAGCTCGAGATAGCCCTGCAGCAGGTGGGCCATGCGCAGCGGCTGGCGCTGCGCCGGCGGCAGTGTCTCGGGCAGCAGCCGCCAGTTGGCCAGCCACAGGAAGACACCCACGGCGGTGAGGAACCAGAAGACGCTGTGCCAGTTCAGGTGGGCCGACAGCCAGCCTCCGACCATGGGCGCGATGGCTGGCGCCACGCCGAAGAAAATGGTCACCTGGCTCATGACCTGCTGGGCCTGCGCGGGCGGGTAGATGTCGCGGATGACCGCGCGCGACACGACGATGCCCGCCCCCGCCGACAGGCCCTGCAACGCGCGGAAGGCGATGAGCTGCTCGACGCTTTGCGCCAGCGCGCAGCCGGCCGAGGCCAGCGTGAAGATGGCCAGGCCCCACAGCACCACGGGCCGGCGTCCGAAGCCGTCGGACAGCGAGCCGTGGAACAGCGTCATGAAGGCAAAGCCGAAGAGATAGGCCGACAGGGTCTGCTGCATCTCCACCGGCGTGGCCTGCAGCGAGCGCGCAATGGCGCCGAAGGCCGGCAGGTAGGTGTCGATGGAAAACGGCCCCACCATGCCCAGCAGCGCCAGCAGCACGGCCAGTGCCCAGCGGGGGCCGCGCCAGAGATTGGGGGCGTCAGGGTGCATGGTGGTTCGGTGTCGAAGATGGGGCGCGGGGCGAAGCGGGGCGCAAGGGGTGCAGCCCCGCCGCCGGGTCGGGAATTATCGGCCGGCGCCTGTTTGCATGCGCCGGCCGATGCTGTTTTCACCGCGTTTTTAATAGCATCCTCTCCTTTACAGGCAAGGGTTTGAGCTATCTTTCAGCTGAAAATCAGTGGCTTGCCCCGTGGCGGCCCTGGCCTGAAGATCTGCCCAGCGCGCGTACCGGGGCCTGGACCTGCAGCGTCTGCCGCTGTCCGCCCGGGCCTTCGAACACCAGCGTCAGCGGCACGCTGGCGCCTGCCGCCACAGGCTGCCGCAGGTCCATCAGCATGATGTGGTAGCCACCGGGCTTGAGCTCCACCGCCTGTCCGGCGGGCAGCTCCAGCGCCGCGATGGCGCGCATCCGCATCACATCGCCTTCGAGCCGCATCTCATGGACCTCGGCCACACCGGCGACCGGGCTGGTCACCGAGACCAGGCGCGCATCCTGCGCGGAGGTCAGGCGCATGAAGGCGCCGGTGGCCTGTTGCTGTGGCACGGCGGCACGCACCCAGGCGTCGTGGACGCTGACCTGCGCCTGCGCGGCGCTGGCCAGCAGCAGGGCGCCGGCGGCGGCGAGATGGTGAAGAACGGAAAAAGTCCGCATGAAAAACTCCCTGAAATGATCACTGCAATGGAAAACGCCGGCCGCTCCTGGCTCAGGAGCAGCCGCTGCGCGGAAGGGGAAGGATTCAGCAGGGAGGCGCGCGCGGTGGAAACGGCGCCCGGCTCAGCGCCGGGACGTGGCTGGTGCGCGGCACGGCGACCGCCGCGTAGCCGGGAGCGGCATGGGGTAACGCCGCCATGGGCAGGGCCGGGCCGCCGAGCATGGGCGGCAGGCACAGGACGCATTCCAGCCCGTGTTCCTGCCCGCCCGGCAATGCCTCGTTGCCCCCGGCGGCCACCCAGCGCACCTCGCCCGCGGCGCTGCACAGCTGCTCCAGCGGCAGTGCGCGCACCAGCGGCGCGGCCGACGCCACGCCCAGCGCCAGCGCAAAGCACGCCAGCAGCAGGCGGGCCAGGGCGGGGGTGCGGCGGGGCAGGGTGAAAGTCATGGGCGAGGCCATTATCGGCAGGCCCGGCCGAAGGCATGAAAAAAGCCGGAAGCTGCATTGCAGCTTCCGGCTTTTCAGATGGGTTGGTGGGCCCTGTAGGATTCGAACCTACGACCAACGGATTAAGAGTCCGCTGCTCTACCAACTGAGCTAAGAGCCCCTTCCTTTTCAGGAACCCGCTGCTGTGCAGCGAAGTCCGCGATTATGCATGAATTTCTGCCCCGTCAACGCATGACGGGAAAAATTTACATGAGCAGGTGCTCGCCCGCGTTGTCGCCGCCCAGGATCACGTAGTTGACCTTGCGGATGTCCATGAGCCTGGTGCCGCCCGAGTAGCTGATGGAGCTTTGCACGTCCTGCTCCATCTCGATCAGCGTGTCGGCCAGTTTGCCCTTGATGGGCTCCAGGATGCGCTTGCCCTCGACGTGGCGGTACTCGCCCTTGTTGAAGTCCGAGGCCGAGCCGTAGTACTCCTTGAAGCGCTCGCCGCCTTCCTCCACCGTCTCGCCTGGCGACTCTTCATGGCCGGCGAACAGCGAGCCGACCATGACCATGGTGGCGCCGAAGCGGATGCTCTTGGCGATGTCGCCGTGGCTCCTGATACCGCCGTCGGCAATGATGGGTTTGGTCGCCACGCGGGCGCACCACTTCACAGCCGACAGCTGCCAGCCGCCCGTGCCGAAGCCGGTTTTCAGCTTGGTGATGCAGACCTTGCCCGGGCCGATGCCGATCTTGGTCGCGTCCGCGCCCCAGTTCTCCAGGTCGATCACGGCCTCGGGCGTGCCGACGTTGCCGGCGATCACGAAGGCGCGCGGCAGCTTGGCCTTCAAATAGCCGATCATCTCTTTCACGGTGTCGGCATGGCCATGGGCAATGTCGATAGTGATGTATTCGGGACACAGACCCTCGGCGACGAAGCGGTCCACCATCTCGTAGTCAGGTTGCTTCACGCCCAGCGAGATCGAGGCAAAGCACCCTTTGGCCTGCATGTCGCGCACGAACTGCACGTTGTCCAGGTCGAAGCGGTGCATGACGTAGAAGTAGTCGTTCTGCGCCAGCCAGGTGCAGATTTTTTCGTCCACCACGGTTTTCATGTTGGACGGCACCACCGGCAGCTTGAAGCGGCGCCCGCCCAGCTCCACGCTGGCGTCGCATTCGGAGCGGCTTTGCACGCGGCACTTGCGCGGCAGCAGCAAAATGTTGTCGTAGTCGAAGATTTCCATGAGGTACCAAGTTCCGTTGAAGGTCGCGCGGCGCGAAGGACGCCAGCGGGCGAGGGCGCTTGGCCTGGGCTCCGGTCATCTGCCCGTGCGCGGGATGGCGCGGGCAAAAAAAACCGGGCACAAGAAAACTTGGGCCCGGTGCTTGATTGTACCGGCCCCGGGCAAACCCGGATATGCGGGGCCTTTCTACAATCGCTGCCATGCCCCCTCATGACCTCACCGCCGGCGCTGCAGCGCCTTTTGGCGCTGGCGCGGCCCCTGCTCCGCCGCTGTTGCAACACCTCAACCCCGAGCAACTGGCCGCCGTCACGCTGCCCGCCGGCCATGCGCTGATCCTGGCGGGCGCCGGCTCAGGCAAGACGCGTGTGCTCACCACGCGCATCGCCTGGCTCTTGCAGACCGGCCAGGCCTCGCCCGGCGGCATCCTGGCCGTCACCTTCACCAACAAGGCTGCCAAGGAGATGGTGGCGCGCCTGTCGGCCATGCTGCCCATTAACGTGCGCGGCATGTGGATCGGCACCTTCCACGGCCTGTGCAACCGCCTGCTGCGCGCGCACCACAAGCTGGCCGGGCTGCCTGGCACCTTCCAGATCCTGGACACGCAGGACCAGCTCTCGGCCGTCAAGCGCCTGTGCAAGCAGCATGGGGTGGACGAGGAGCGCTTCCCGCCCAAGCAGCTGGTGTGGTTCATCGCCGGCTGCAAGGAAGAGGGCCTGCGTCCGCAGGACGTGCCGGTGCGCGACCCGGATACGCAAAGGAAAGTGGAGATCTACCAGCTGTACGAGCAGCAATGCCAGCGCGAGGGCGTGGTGGATTTTGGCGAGCTCATGCTGCGTTCGTACGAGCTTTTGCGCGACAACGATGCCGTGCGCGCGCACTACCAGCGGCGCTTCTCGCACATCCTGGTCGACGAGTTCCAGGACACCAACCGGCTGCAGTACGCCTGGCTCAAGCAGCTGGCGGGCGATATGGAGGGTGGGCGGCTGGCCACGCACGGCAGCGTGATCGCCGTGGGCGACGACGACCAGAGCATCTATGCCTTCCGCGGCGCGCGCGTAGGCAACATGCAGGACTTCGTGCGCGAGTTCGGCGTCCAGCAGACCATCAAGCTGGAGGAGAACTACCGCAGCTACAGCAACATTCTCGATTGCGCCAATGCCCTGATCAGCCACAACCAGGGCCGCCTGGGCAAGAACCTGCGCACCCAGCAGGGGCCGGGCGAGCCGGTGCGCATCCATGAGGCGCCCTCGGACCTGGCCGAGGCGCAGTGGATGGTCGAGGAGATCAGAAGCCTGGCGAAGAGCGGCGAGATGGAGCGCCGCGAGATCGCTGTGCTGTATCGCAGCAACGCGCAAAGCCGGGTCATCGAGTCGCAGCTGTTCAACGCCGGCGTGCCGTATCGCGTCTATGGCGGCCTGCGCTTTTTCGAGCGCGCGGAAATCAAGCACGCGCTGGCCTATCTGCGCCTTTTGGAGAACCCGCACGACGACACGAGCTTTTTGCGCGTGGTGAACTTTCCGCCGCGCGGCATCGGCGCGCGCACGCTGGAGCAGCTGCAGGACGCGGCGCGCGAGGCCGGCTGCTCGCTGCACGATGCGGTGAGCACCATGACGGGCCGCGCCGGCGCCAACCTGGGCGCCTTCGTCGCGCGCATCGATGTGCTGCGCGAGAGCACGCAGGGCGCCAACCTGCGCGGCATCATCGGCCAGATGCTCGAAGCCAGCGGCCTCATCGAGCACTACAGGAGCGACAAGGACGGTGCGGACCGGCTGGAGAACCTGGACGAACTCGTCAACGCCGCCGAGAGCTTTGTGACGCAGGAGGGGTTTGGCCGCGACGCGGTGGCACTGCCGCTCGACGAACAGCGCGGCGCGCCGCCGCTCACACAAAGCCCGGCCAGCCAGGGCGTCGACGCCGGCCTGCCGATGGCCGAACCGGGCGCGCTGATCGACCAGATGACCGACCAGGACACGGGCGAGACGCTCTCGCCGCTGGCCGCCTTTCTCACGCACGCCGCGCTGGAGGCCGGCGACAACCAGGCCCAGGCCGGCCAGGACGCCGTGCAGCTCATGACCGTGCACGCCAGCAAGGGCCTGGAGTTCGACTGCGTGTTCATCGGCGGGCTGGAGGAGGGCCTGTTCCCGCACGAGAACGCCATGAGCGACCACCAGGGCCTGGAGGAAGAGCGCCGCCTGATGTACGTGGCCATCACGCGCGCGAGAAAGCGCCTGTACATCAGCCACTCGCAGACGCGCCTGCTGCACGGGCAGACGCGCTACAACGTCAGGAGCCGTTTCTTCGACGAGCTGCCCGAGGGCGCTCTCAAGTGGCTCACGCCCCGGCAAGCGGGCTTTGGCTCGTTTGCTCCTGGATTCGGAGCGCAGGGTCGTTACGGGGACAGGGGTTACGGCGGTTTTGGCGCGAAATCGGAAACCTTCGCCAGCCCGCCCGTGCCGCCGCGCCGGGAAGAGCCCGGCCACGGCCTGCGCGTGGGCATGAGCGTCTTCCACAACAAGTTCGGCGAAGGCCGGGTGCTGGCCATCGAAGGCGGCGGCGACGATGCGCGCGCGCAGATCAGCTTTCCGCGCCACGGCACCAAGTGGCTGGCGCTGGCGGTGGCCAAGCTGACGGTGGTGGAGTGAGGAGGGCCTAGTCCTGGGCCGCCGGTGCCTGGGGCGCCTGCGGCGCCTCGAAGCTGTCGCGGAAGGTGAACACCACCGAGGTGAAGAACATCGCGGCCAGCATCATGGCCGTGCCGACCATGACGCCGCCGGCAAACCCCATGCCCAGCCCCAGGCCCGACAGCAGTGCGACGACCAGGCTGACCACCATGCCGGCGATGACGAACACGCCCAGCCAGGCCAGCGCATAGACGGTGAGCGCGCCCAGGTTGCGCAGGCAGGCGACGAGGCTGAAGAACAGCGCCTTGACCGGCGGCACGCCATGCCAGTGCACCAGCGCCGGCGCGTGCCAGAACAGCAGCGACAGCGGCAGGTACAGCAGCATCGATACCCACATGGCCGCCTGGAAGCTGCCCGACTCGGCCGCCTCGCGCGTCATGGGCTGGCCGCCCATGTAGATGCTGGCGAACTGGCCGCCGTCGATGGCCGCCGTCAGGCCCATGATCAGCAGAAAGCCCCCGGCGTACAGCGCCCCCAGGGTCAGCATGGCGTTCAGGCGCTCGCGGCCGGTGCGAAACGCCACCAGCAGCAGTGCCGGGGTGGGCATGCGGCCCTGGCTGGCCTCGGCCGCCGCCACCATCATGGCCAGCGTGGCAGAGGGCAGCAGCGCCAGCGCGATGGCCGGCCCCACCAGCGGCAGCGCCGTGGCCAGCGACATGGCCGCCATGCACAGGAAGAACAGGGCCGCCAGCGCCATGGGCTGGCGCCAGAACACGCGCAGCCCCAGGCGTGTCCACTCCAGGCCCGTGCGTGCGGGGACGATGTGCAGTTTCATGAAACTCCAGAAAGGGCGCCGCCCGGGGCGGCCCGGCCAGGCGGTGAATTTACCCCAGCGCGCCGGCGCTGGACTTTTGCACGGATTGCTCCACGCGCTCGCGCAGCACGCGCTCGAAGTGCGTAGGGTCGTGCGGCTTGAGCAGGCTGGCCTGGCGCGGCAGGTGCCAGTCCCACAGGCGCGAGATCCAGAAGCGCAGGGCGCCGGCGCGCAGCAGGTCGGGCAGCAGCGCACGCTCGGCGGCGGTGAGCGGGCGCACCTGCTGGTAGGCCGCCAGCAGCGCGTCCGCGCGCGCCGCGTCGGGGCGGCCGTTGGGCAGGTCGATGCACCAGTCGTTCAGGCACACCGCCAGGTCGAACAGCCAGGTGTCCACCCCCGCGAAATAGAAGTCGAAGATGCCGGTGAGCGTCTCGCCCTCGAACAGGGCGTTGTCGCGAAACAGGTCGGCGTGCACCGGCCCGCGCGGCAGCTCGGCGTAGGCGGGCAGGGCGGCCACGCGGTTCTGGTGCGCGAGTTCGGCGCGCAGCAAGCTGGCCTCGGCCTCGCTCAGGTGGGGCAGGACGGTGGGGGCGGTCTCGTTCCACCAGGGCAGGCCGCGCAGGTTGGGCTGGCTGCGGCCATAGCCACGCCCGGCCAGGTGCATGCGCGCCAGCATGGCGCCCACGGCGGCGCAGTGCACGGGGCCGGGGGCCAGCTGGCTCTTGCCCGTCAGGCGCGTGGCCAGCGCCGCGGGCTTGCCGGCCACCGTGTGCAGCAGCTCGCCCCCCGGGTCGGCCTGGGGCGCGGGCACGGGGATGCCGGCATCCGCCAGATGCTTCATCAGGTGCAGGTAGAAGGGCAGCTGCGCGTGCGTCAGGCGCTCGAACAGCGTGAGCACGAAGCGCCCGCCGTCACAGGTCAGAAAGTAGTTGGTGTTCTCGATGCCGCCCTCGATGCCGGCAAGCTCGTGCAGCTCGCCCAGGTGCAGGCGGCGCAGCAGCTCGCGCGCCTCCTCGGTGGAGACTTCGGTGAAGACGGCCATCGGTCGGAAGAAAAAAGAGGGGGTGGTCGCCGTGACGGGGGAAGAAAGCAGCCGGGCTGGTGCCGCAGCCTGTGGCGGCCGGGCCGGGCCGGGTCAGCTCAGAAGCGGCCGAGGTTCCACACGCGCGGGGCGGTGATGGTGTCGGAGGTGTCCAGGTTGCCGGGCCGCGCGCGGGCGCCATCGTTGGCGCGCACTTCGTAGGCCGGCAGGGCGGGGCCGGCCTTGGGCTGCACGGTGATGGACTGCGTCTGCCCGCCGATGCGCAGCTCGTCGACGCGGCTGCCGCCGTCCTCCACCACGATGCGCTGCACGCGCTGGTTGCGCCGCCCGTCCAGGGGTTCTTGCTCCTGATTTGATAGCTGAACCTCGGCGCCAGCATTGGGGGAAGTGGCGTTTTGGCCGGCATTCTGTGCCAGGGCCGGAGCGGCGGTCAGCGCCAGCAGCAGGGGCAGGGCGGTGACAAGGGAGAGGGGGGCAAGGGCGCGCATGGGCGCGATTGTAGGCGGCCGGGGCGGGCCCGGCCGCCGTGCCGCTCAGCGCCCGGCCTCGGCGTCCACGGCCTGCTGCACGGCGCGGTAGAAGTCCTCGCGCGCCTGCAGGGCCACCGGGTCGCGCGCGCCGCCGGCCCAGTTGGCGTTGGAGACGATCACCAGCCGGCGCGTCGGGTCGATGAAGATGCCCTGGCCGAAGATGCCGCGCGCGGAAAAGCTGCCGTCGTCATAGGTCCACCACTGGTAGCCGTAGCCGCGCCCGTCCTGGCCGATGTCGGCCTGCTTGCGCGTGGCCTCCTGCAGCCAGCCGGCGGGCAGGATGCTCTCGCCGCTGGTCTGCGCGCCCTCCAGGATGAACTGCCCGAAGCGCACGTAGTCGCGCGGCGCCGCCTGGATGCAGCAGCCGCTGATCTCCAGGCCCGTCTTGCTGAGGATCCAGGTGCCGCGCTGCTCCATGCCGGCGGGGTGCCAGACCTTCTCCTCCAGGTACTGCGCAAGCGTCTTGCCGGTGGCGCGGTTGACCAGCACGCCCACCAGGTTGGTCTCGCCAGTGCTGTAGTTCCAGCGCTCGCCGGCCGGGGCGGCGCGCGGCAGGCGGCGCATGTAGCTCACCAGCGCATCCACGCCTTCCTCGGGCTGGTGGTTGTTGAAGCGCGCCACGTCCGATTGCGGGTCGCCGTAGTCCTCGTTCCAGGCCACGCCCGAGGTCATGGTCAGCAGCTGGCGCACGCTCACGTCGTCGTAGGCCGAGCCGCGCATTTCGGGGATGTAGTCGCTCAGCCGGTCGTCCATGCTCTTGATGAAGCCGTCCTTGAGCGCCGCGCCCACCAGGGTCGAGGTGAAGGACTTGGCCACCGAAAAACTCGTCCAGCGCCCCTCGGCGTCAAAGTCCAGGCCGTAGCGCTCCAGCCGCAGCTGGCCACCGTGCAGCACTAGCAGCGCCGCGCTGCGCTGGGCTTGCATGTAGGCGTCCACGTCCAGTGGCAACTGCAGCGGGGCGCCGATGGGCAGCGGGCGCGCGGCGGCGCCGGGGTGCATCACGTGCCAGCGCGCCAGCACTGGCAGGCGGTCCATGGCGCGAAAGGCCGCGTCGCGCTGCGACTGGCTCCAGAACAGCAGGTCGCGGTTGGTGGGCAGGGCGCGCAGCAGCCCGCGCGTCTCCTTGTCCAGGCTGAGCCAGGCCACGCCGGCGGCCACGGCCAGCACGGCCACCGTGGCCAGGGCGATCTTGCGCAATTTCATGGTCTGCTCTCCTGCATTGTTATTGGCGGCGCGCTGCAGCGGCCATTGTGCCGGCAGCTTTGCCCGCACGAGGCGGCGCGCTGTGCAAAATGCCAGGCATGAGCCAAGCCCCCCAAACCCTGCTGCTGGTGGACGGTTCCAGCTACCTGTACCGTGCCTACCACGCCATGCCCGACCTGCGTGCCGTGCCGGGCGACCCGGCCAGCCCCGCCACCGGCGCCATCCGCGGCATGGTCAACATGCTGAACGCGCTGCGCAGCGAAGTGCCTGCCGCCTATGCCGCCTGCGTGTTCGACGCCAGCGGCCCCACCTTCCGCGACGCCCTCTACCCCGACTACAAGGCCAACCGCGCCGCCATGCCCGAGGACCTGCGCGCGCAGGTCGTGCCCATCCACGAGGTGGTGCGCCTGTTGGGCTGGCCGGTGCTGTGCATCGAGGGGGTGGAGGCCGACGACGTCATCGGCACGCTGGCGGTGCAGGCGGCCCGCCAGGGCCTGCGCGTCATCATCGCCAGCGGCGACAAGGACCTGTCGCAGCTGGTCGATGAGCGCATCACCGTCATCGACACCATGAGCGGCAAGCGCCGCGATGTGGCCGGGGTGACGGCCGAGTTCGGCGTGCCGCCGTCGCTGATGGTGGACTTCCAGACGCTGGTGGGCGACGCCGTGGACAACGTGCCCGGCGTGCCCAAGGTGGGCCCCAAGACGGCCGCCAAATGGCTGAACGAGCACGGCTCGCTGGACGCGCTGATCGCGCAGGCGCACACCATCAAGGGCGTGGCGGGCGAGAACCTGCGCGGCGCGCTGGACTGGCTGCCGCGGGGCCGCGAGCTGGTCACCATCAAGACCGACTGCGACCTGGCGCAGCAGCTGCCGGGGTTTCCGGAAGCTATGAAATCCATAGCGCAAGGCCCAGAGCAGACGCCGGCTTTGCGCGATTTTTATGAAAAATACGGCTTTCGCACGCTGGCGCGGGCATTGCAGACGGTGCCGGACGGCGGCAGCGGGGCCAAGGCTGCGGCGCAGACCAGCGAAGGCGCCACCGAGGTCGCCGAAGCCGCGCAGCAGCGCGAGGTGCGGTACGAGACGATCCTGACCTGGGAGCAGCTCGATGCCTGGCTGGCGCGCCTGCGGGCCGCGCCGCTGGTCGCGCTCGATACCGAGACCACCTCGCTCGACGAGCTGCGTGCGCGCCTGGTGGGCCTGAGCTTCAGCGTCGAGCCCGGCAGCGCCGCCTACGTGCCGCTCGCGCACGACGGCCCGGACGCACCCGAGCAGCTGCCCCTCGATGACGTGCTGGCGCGCCTCAAGCCCTGGCTGGAGGATGCCCACGCGCACAAGCTGGGCCAGCACATCAAGTACGACCGGCACGTGCTGGCCAACCACGGCATCGACGTGCGCGGCTACGTGCACGACACCATGCTGCAAAGCTATGTGCTGGAGGTGCACAAACCGCACAACCTGACCAGCCTTGCCGAGCGACACACCGGGCGCACCGGGCTGTCCTACGAGGACCTGTGCGGCAAGGGCGCCAAGCAGATCCCGTTCTCGCAGGTGCCCGTCGAGCAGGCCGCGGCCTATGCCTGCGAGGACTCGGACCAGACGCTGGATGTGCACCGCGTGCTGTGGCCGCAGCTCGAAGCCCACGAGCAGCTGCGCGCCATCTATGAGCTGGAGATCGCCTGCAGCGAGACGCTGTTTCGCATCGAGAGGAACGGCGTGCTGATCGACGCCGGCCTGCTGGCCGCGCAAAGCCGCGACCTGGGCCAGCGCATCGTGGCGCTGGAGTCCAAGGCCTACGAGATCGCCGGCCAGCCCTTCAACCTGGGCAGTCCGAAGCAGCTGGGCGAGATCTTCTTCGACAAGCTGGGCATGCCGGTCATCAAGAAGACCGCCACCGGCGCGCGCTCGACCGACGAGGAGGTGCTGGAAAAGCTCGCCGAGGACTATCCGCTGCCGGCCACGCTGCTGGAGCACCGGTCCTTGTGCAAGCTCAAGGGCACCTACACCGACAAGCTGGGCCAGCTGGCCGACCCGCGCACCGGCCGCGTGCACACGCACTACGCGCAGGCCGTGGCGGTGACGGGGCGGCTGTCGAGCAACGAGCCCAACCTGCAGAACATCCCCATCCGCACGGCGGAAGGCCGGCGCATCCGCGAGGCCTTCGTCGCGCCCGCGGGCCGGCTGATCGCCAGCGCCGATTACAGCCAGATCGAGCTGCGCATCATGGCCCACATCAGCGGCGACGCGGCGCTCCTGTCCGCCTTCACCGAGGGGCTGGACGTGCACCGCGCCACCGCCGCCGAGGTCTTCGGCGTGGCGCTGGACCAGGTCACCAGCGAACAGCGCCGCTATGCCAAGACCATCAACTTCGGGCTGATCTACGGCATGAGCAGCTTCGGCCTGGCCAAGTCGCTCGCCATCAGCACGTCGGCGGCGAAGAACTACATCGACCGGTATTTCGAGCGCTACCCCGGCGTCAAACGCTACATGGACAACACCCGGCTCGAAGCCAAGGAGCGCGGCTACGTGCAGACCGTCTTCGGCCGGCGCCTGTATCTGCCCGAGATCAATTCACCCAACGGCCCGCGCAGGAGCGGCGCCGAGCGCGCCGCCATCAACGCCCCCATGCAGGGCACGGCCGCCGACCTGATCAAGATGGCCATGGTGGCCGTGCAGCAGGAGCTCGATCGCGAGAAACCCGAGATCCTGATGGTCATGCAGGTGCACGACGAACTGGTGTTCGAGCTGCCCGAGGCCCAGGCCGACTGGGTGCGCACCGAGGTGCCGCGCATCATGGCCGGCGTGGCCGAGCTCAAGGTGCCGCTCCTGGCAGAGGTGGGGCTGGGGGCGAACTGGGAGGAGGCGCATTGAATGGGCGCACCTGCCGGGCCGGCCCCGTCCCTCGACCTCACCCGCATCCGCGCCATCACCCTCGACCTGGACGACACGCTCTGGCCGATCTGGCCGACCATCGCGCGCGCCGAGGCGCAGCTGCAGGCCTGGCTGGCGGTGCACGCGCCGGCGGCGCATGGGCTGGCGCAGCAGCGCGATGTGGTGCGCCGCATCCGCGCCGAGGTGCAGGCCGAGCATGCGGGCCTGGCGCACGACCTGAGCGCGCTGCGCCGCGAGGCCATTCGCCGCACGCTGGTACTGGCGGGTGAGGACCCGGCCCTGGCAGGCGAGGCGTTCGAGGTTTTTCTGGCGGCGCGCCAGCAGGTGGAACTGTTCGACGACGCGCTGCCGGCGCTGGAGCGGCTGGGCCGCCGCTATCCGCTGGTGGCGCTGACCAACGGCAACGCCGATGTGCGGCGCGTGGGCCTGGGGCGCTTCTTCCGCGCTGCCGTGAGCGCGTGCGAGGCGGGCGTCGCCAAGCCCGATGCGCGCATCTTCCAGCTCGGCGCCGGTGCAGCCGGCGTGCCGGCGGCGCAGGTGCTACACGTGGGCGACGACGCGCTGCTGGACGCCCAGGGCGCGCTGGACGCGGGCATGCAGGCCGTCTGGCTGCGCCGGCCCGCAGCGCTGGCGCCGCCCGGGCAGCGCCCCGGCGCCGCGCACGATGGCCATCGCCCCGGAACAGGCCCTGTCGCCCAGGGTGTCGGCCCTGCCGGCGTGCCCCCGGCAGAGCCCGCCTGTGCAGTGGTGCCAGACCTGCACGCGCTGTGCCGGTTGCTGGGGCTGGCCTAAACTTGGTCGCGGTGGCGCCTGCCGCCCGCTTCACTCCTGGAATCCCGGGTCCCCCGTCCGCCTGACCGATCACCGCGCGAAACCATGCCACGTCCCACCCCTCTCCTGCCCCAGGTGCGCACCGTGCCTGTCACGCAACCGCTGGTCTGGCTGGCACGCGGCTGGCGTGACCTGCGCCGCATCGGCTGGCTGAGCCTGGCCCATGGCCTGGCGCTGGCGCTGGCGGGCCTGGCGATTGCCGCCGTGGCGCGCGACCGCTTCTGGCTGCTGGTGGGGGCGCTATCGGGCTTTTTGGTGGTCGCACCGGTGCTGGCCACCAGCTTCTATGTGCTCAGCCGCGCGCTGGAGCGTGGCGAGCCGGCCGACTCGGGCGCGGTGCTGCGCACCTGGCTGTTCTGGCAGAGCAGCCACCGCGGCGAGAAGATGGGCACCGACTACTGGTGCCTGGTGCGGTTCGGCCTGCTCCTGGCGCTGGCCGGCACGGGCTGGGTGCTGACCTCGGCGGCGCTCATCACGCTGCTGGCGCCGGCCCCGGTGCAGCAGCCGGCCGATTTCGTGCAGCACGTGGTGCTGGCGCCCGACAGCAGCCTGTTCGCGCTGTGGCTGGGCCTGGGCAGCCTGCTGGCCGCGCCCATCTTCGCCTCCAGCGTCGTGGCGATTCCGCTGCTGCTGGACCGGCGCGCCACGCTGTGGCAGGCGGTGCTGACCAGCTGGCAGGCCGTGCTGGCCAACCCGCTGCCCCTGGCGCTGTGGGCGGCGCTCCTGCTGGCGCTCACGCTCCTGGGCCTGGGCCCGCTGCTGCTGGGTCTGGTGGTGGTGATGCCGGTGCTGGGCCATGCCAGCTGGCACGCTTATCGCGACCTGGTGGACGCCGCCGGCCTGCCGCTGCGCGAGCCCGCCACGCCGCCCGCGCCCGCAACGCCGGGCGCTCCCGCTTCCAATGGAATGGCATCGTGATCTTTGGTTTTACCGAGGCGCAGATTTCCGGGTTCTTCCTGACCTACGGCATCGGCGCCTTCATCGTCTTCATGCTCTTCATCATCGGCCACCTGGCCTGGGAGTCCAAGGCCGGGCGCTTCGGCGCCTTCGTGCTGTTCCTGGGCCTGGGCGTGGGCTTCACCGGGTTCCTGGCCAAGATCGTGATCCAGTGGTGGCTGGAGCGCTAGTCACCCGCTATTTTTCCGGGAACGACTGCGCCGGCGCGTCCTGCATGACCTTGTCGGGCGTCATGGGCGTGCTGCGCAGGCGCCGGCCGGTGGCGTGCCAGATGGCGTTGGCCACGGCCGCCGCCACGCCCACGATGCCGATCTCGCCCACGCCCTTGGCGCCGATGCGGCTGACCACCGTGTCCTCCTCCTGCACGAAGATGACGTCGATGTCGGGCACATCGGCATTGGCCGCCACGTGGTATTCGGCGTAGTTGTGGTTCATGAAGCGGCCCAGTGCGTGGTCGGTGTGCGTCTCCTCGTGCAGGGCCTGGCTGATGCCCCAGACCACCCCGCCCGTGATCTGGCTGCGTGCCGTCCGGGCGCTGATGATGCGCCCGGCGTCGATGGCGCTGACCACGCGCGTGACGCGCACCGTGCCCAGCTCCTCGTCCACGCAGACCTCGCAGAAGATGGCCGAGTGCGTGGCGCGGATGTATTTTTTCTGCTTGAGCACATTGGGCAGCAGCAGATAGCTGGCCTCGACCTGGCTGCGGCCGGCGCGCGCCAGCAGCTCCGGGTAGGGCAGGGCGTGCGCCGGGTCGCTCGACAGGCGCAACGCGCCGCCCGAGAACTCCACGTCGCTGAAGTTCACGCGCTCGAAGCCCGCGCCCTTGATGCGCTGGGCCAGCGCCCACAGGATGCGCTGCAGGTTCTCGCAGGCCCCGGCCACGGCCGAGCCCACGGTAGCCATGTGCGATGAGCCGCCCTCGATGGGAGCGACGGGCAGTTCGGAGTCGCCCAGCTCGAACACCACCTGCTCCAGCGGCAGGCCCATGGCGTCGGCGGCGACCAGGCCCATGGAGGTGTAGGTGCCGGTGCCGATGTCGCTGGCGGCGCTGCCCACCACCAGCCGGCCGTCGGCGTGCAGCACGGCGCGGGCGCGGGCGAACATCTGCATGGCGTCCCAGGTGCCGGTGGCCATGCCCCAGCCGACCAGCTCACGCCCACGGCGCATGGAGCGCGGCGCCAGCGGCCGCCCGCTCCAGCCAAAGCGCGCCGCCGCCTGCTCGTAGCAGGCGCGCAGCTGCTTGGTCGAGTAGGGCAGGCCCTTGGAGGCGTCGTGCTCGGTGTAGTTTTTCAGGCGCAGGGCCAGCGGGTCCATGGCCAGGGCCTCGGCCAGCTCGTCCATGGCGATCTCCAGCGCATACACGCCGTGCGCGGCGCCCGGTGCGCGCATGTCGATGGGCGTGTACTGGTCCAGCGGCACCAGTTCGTATTCCAGCCGCACGTTGTCGCAGCGGTAGAGCTGGCCCGACCAGTTGACCACCACCTCCACGTAGTCCTCGAAGCGCGAGGTCTCGGCGATGGCCTCGTGCACCACGGCGCGCAGCTGGCCGTCCCGGTCGGCGGCCAGCCGCACGCGCTGCCAGGTCTCGGGCCGGTGCCCGAAGGTGAACATCTGCTGGCGCGTGAGCACCACGCGCACCGAGCGCTCGAGCTTGAGCGCGGCCATGGTGGCCAGGATCAGGTTGTATTGCGGGCGCAGGCCCGAGCCGAAGGCGCCGCCCACGAAGGGATTGCGCACGGTGACGCGCTCCTTGGGCAGGCCGAAGACGTGCGAGACCATCCAGCGGCAGTTCTGCGCGCCCTGGCTCTTGTCGTAGATGGTCAGGTGCCCGTCCTCGCCCCACAGGACGGTGGAGGCGTGCATCTCCATGGGGTTGTGGTGCTCCACCCCGCTGTAGAAGTGCGCGTCCACCTTGACGGGTGCAGCGGCGAAGGCAGCGTCGGCGTTGCCGCGCGGCTTTGGCGGAGGCGAGTAGCCTGCCTTGAGCCGGCTGGGCCGGTGCGCGCGCGCCATGTGGGCCATCAAATTGGTCTCGTGCGGCGCCTCCTCGTAGTCGATGTTCACCAGGCGCGAGGCCAGGCGCGCGGCCTCGAACGTCTCGGCCACGACCAGCGCCACGGGCTGGCCGCTGTAGAGCACCTGGTCGTCGTGCAGCGGCTTGAACGGCGAGCCGCCCGGGGCCGTCATGTCCTTGTAGAACAGGCCCGAGGAGCGCATCTTCGGGCGGTTCTCGTGGGTGATGACGTCCAGTACGCCGGGCACGGCCAGGGCCCTGGAGGCGTCGATGCGCCGGATGCGCCCGCAGGCGATGGTGCTGTTGACGGCCACGCCATGGGCCAGGCCGGGCGCGGCGTACTCGGCCGAATACAGCGCCTGGCCGGTCACCTTCAAGCGCCCGTCCACGCGCGCCACGGAGGCGCCCAGGCGCACCGTGCCCGTGCCGGGTTCGGCCAGGGGCTGCTGGCTGGCGGGTTGTGCGGTGGCTGCGCTCATGGGGCCTGCTCCTCGTCGTCGAACCGGGATGCGCCCAGCTCGCCGGTGTTGGTCAATTCGCCGTGCTGCGCCATCTGCAGCGCACGCACGATGGCGCGGCGCGCCAGCGGGATCTTGAAGCCGTTGTACCCGGGCCCCTGGGGACTGCCCCAGGCCCGGGCCGGCGCCAGCAGCTGCTCGGCCGCCCGAGCGAAAAGCTCCGCCTCGGGGGCCTGGCCCTCCAGCAGCGCCTCCACGCGCAGGTCGCGCCAGGGCTTGTGCGCTACCCCGCCCAGCGCCAGGCGCACGTGGCGCATCTGTCCCTGTCCGTCGAGTTCGAAGGCCGCCGCCACCGACACCAGGGCAAAGGCGTAGGAGGCGCGCTCGCGCACCTTCAGGTAGCTGGCGTGCCGGGCGTAGCCGCGCGGCGGCAGCTCGATGTGGGTGATGAGTTCGTCCGGCTCCAGCGTGGTGTCGCGCTCGGGCTGCTCGCCCGGCAGGCGGTGGAACTCGGCAAAGGCGATGGCGCGCTCGCCGCGCGGCGAGCGCACGTGCACGGTGGCCTCCAGCGCCGCCAGCGCCACGCACATGTCCGAGGGGTGGGTGGCAATGCAGTGCTCGCTTGCGCCCAGGATGGCCAGCTGGCGCGCCAGCCCGTGGCTGGCCGGGCAGCCGCTGCCCGGCGCGCGCTTGTTGCAGGGCACGCCCACGTCGTAGAAGTAATAGCAGCGCGTGCGCTGCAGCAGGTTGCCGCCGTTGGTTGCCATGTTGCGCAGCTGCGGCGAGGCGCCAGCCAGGATGGCCGCCGACAGCAGCGGATAGCGCTCCCGCACCAGCGGGTGTTTGGCCGTGTCGGCGTTGCGCGCCAGCGCGCCCAGGCGCAGGCCGCCGCCGGGCAGCTCCTCGATGGCGGCCAGCGGCAGGCGGCTGATGTCCACCAGCCGGGCCGGCCGCATCACGTCTTCCTTCATCAGGTCGAGCAGGTTGGTGCCTCCGGCGATGAAGCGCGCGCCCGGCTCGCCCGCCAGGGCCGACAGCGCCGCCTGCGGCTCGGCGGCGGCGATGTAGTCAAAAGGTCTCATGGTGCCTCCCTGCGCTGGCCTGGCGCGGCGCCTCGGCCGTCCTGCAGCGCCACCTCGGCCACGGCGCGCACGATCTGCGGGTAGGCGCCGCAGCGGCACAGGTTGCCGCTCATGCGCTCGCGGATGTCGCCCTCGTGGCGCAGCCCGCCCTCGTTCATGAGGCCCACGGCCGAGCACAGCTGCCCGGGCGTGCAGTAGCCGCACTGGAAGGCATCGTGCGCCATGAAGGCCTGCTGCAGCGGGTGCAGGCCGTCGCCCGTGGCGCCCGCCAGCGCCGCCAAGCCCTCGACGGTGGTGATGTCTGCGCCGTCGTGCATCACCGCCAGAGCCAGGCAGGAGTTGATGCGCCGGCCATCGACCAGCACGGTGCAGGCGCCGCACTGGCCGTGGTCGCAGCCCTTCTTGGTGCCGGTCAGGTGCAGGCGCTCGCGCAGCAGGTCCAGCAGGCTCACCCAGCTTTGCGTCTCGATGCGGTGCTCGGTGCCATTGATGCGCAGGCGCACCGTGTGCGTGGAAGGGGCGCGCGGCGCGTCATGCGCGGCCGGGGGCGGCTGCTCGGTGGTGCTGGGGTGCATGGGCTTCCTTCGGCAGGGGGTCTGCGAAGTATTGGGGGCGCGGGCGCCCGGCCTGTAGGACGGCTGCCCCACCCACCGTCGGCGCCAGGCACGGGCATGGCCGCGCAGGCACGGGTTTTTGTGCACAATCCGCCCCCTGCGACAAAGACGATGGCGCCCCGGCTGCCGGACCGGATTCCAAAAAATGGAAAAAAACCGGGAAACACGGCGCCACGCAAAGAGTTGCAGCTATTAAAAGAAGAGTAAAAGAAGAGTTCGATGACATTGGCGGCAATCCTCCTGGCCACGCTGGCTGCGGGCATCGGCAGCGTCTGGCTGGCCGAGGTGCTGTTGCGCCTGGGCCTGGGCGCCGGACGGGTGGGGCCGCAGCACCTGCTGAGCCTGGCCGCCGGCGCGCTGCTGGCCACGGCCTTCATGCACCTGCTGCCCGAGGCGTTCGAGGGCGGCGTGGACGCGCAGCCGCTGTTCGCCACGCTGCTGGTAGGCCTGGTGTTTTTCTTTCTGCTGGAAAAAGCCGAGCTGTGGCACCACGGGCACGAGCATGGCCTGCCGGGGATGCACGGCGGGCACGGCCACGCCGGCCATGACCATGGCGGGCACTCTCACCACCACCACGGCCAGTCCGCCGGGGGCGGCTGGACCCTGCTGACCGGCGACAGCGTGCACTGCTTCGGCGACGGCGTGCTGATCGCCTCGGCCTTCGTGGCCGACCTGCGCCTGGGGCTGGTGGCGGCGCTGTCGGTGCTGGCGCACGAGGTGCCGCACCACGTGGGCGACCTGGTCGTGCTGCGCCAGCGCGGCGCGGCGCGCAATGCGGCGCTGATCAAGGTGTCGCTGGCCGGCGCGGTCTCGGCGCTGGGCGGGCTGGCGGGCTACTTCATCGTGGACCGCTGGCAGGGCGCGCTGCCCTACTTCCTCACCGTTGCCTCCAGCAGCTTCATCTACGTGGCCCTGGCCGACCTGATTCCGCAGCTGCAGCGGCGCCTGCCGGCGGCGCAGGCGTTGGGCCAAGTGGCGTGGCTGGGGGCGGGCATCGCAGCGGTGACGCTGGCGAGCGTGCTGGCCCACGGCTTCGGGCACTGAGCGGCCCTGCCGGCCGCGCCAGGCTGCAGAACACCCCGGCGATCCACGCCACGGCCACGATGGCCGCCAGCACCGTGAGCCAGCGGCCCAGCCGCTCCTGGTCATCTAGCAGACTCTTTCAAGGCGTGACCAAGCCCATGCCGGCGCACTGTCAACCTGGCCGGGGGCAGGCCCGGATCCAGCCCCCTCGGGCGGGACCGATAAAATTTCCCGCTTTTGCTCCTCCCCGCCCGCGCGGCTTCCGTGCAGCCGGGGCCGCCAGCCCTACCGGATCACCGCTTCATGTCCCCAAGCCCCGCCACGCAACCCTCCCATGACCAGCTCGCCACCAAGGCCCAGGCCTGGTCGGCTCTGTTCTCCGAGCCCATGAGCGATCTGGTCAAGCGCTATACGTCGAGCGTGTTCTTCGACAAGCGCCTGTGGCAGGCCGACATCGCCGGCAGCCTGGCGCACGCCGAGATGCTGGCCGCGCAGGGCATCATCGGTACGCAGGACCACGAGGACATCCAGCGCGGCTTGGCCACGATCGCCCGCGAGATCGAGTCGGGCGAGTTCGAGTGGCAGCTCGACCTGGAGGACGTGCACCTGAACATCGAGGCGCGCCTGACCCGGCTGGTGGGTGATGCCGGCAAGCGGCTGCACACCGGCCGTAGCCGCAATGACCAGGTGGCCACCGACGTGCGCCTGTGGCTGCGCGGCGAGATCGACATGCTCTCGGGCCTGCTGGCCGACGTGCAGCGCGCGCTGGTCGAAGTGGCCGCGCAGAACGTCGATGCCATCCTGCCCGGCTTCACCCACCTGCAGGTGGCCCAGCCCGTGAGCTTTGCCCACCACCTGCTGGCCTACGTGGAGATGTTCGCGCGCGATGCCGAGCGCATGGCGGACGTGCGCCGGCGCGTCAATGTGCTGCCGCTGGGCAGCGCCGCGCTGGCCGGCACCACCTACCCGCTGGACCGCGAGCGCGTGGCGCGCACCCTGGGCATGGACGGCGTGTGCCAGAACAGCCTGGACGCCGTGAGCGACCGCGACTTCGCCATCGAGTTCACGGCCGCGGCCAGCCTGGTCATGGTGCACATCAGCCGGCTGTCGGAGGAGCTGATCGTCTGGATGAGTCAGAACTTCGGCTTCATCCGCATCGCCGACCGCTTCACCACCGGCTCGAGCATCATGCCGCAGAAGAAGAACCCGGACGTGCCGGAACTGGCCCGCGGCAAGACCGGCCGCGTGGTCGGTCACCTCATGGGGCTGATCACGCTGATGAAGGGCCAGCCCCTGGCCTACAACAAGGACAACCAGGAAGACAAGGAGCCGCTGTTCGACACGGTGGACACCCTGAAGGACACGCTGCGCATCTTCGCCGAGATGATCGGCGGCCAGGTTGATGCCGCCACCGGCGCCAAGAGCGGCGGCATCACCGTGAACCGGGACGCCATGCGCGCCGCTGCCCTGAAGGGCTATGCCACGGCCACCGACCTGGCCGACTATCTGGTCAAGAAGGGCCTGCCATTTCGCGATGCCCACGAGACCGTGGCGCATGCCGTGCGCGCGGCCGTGGAGCAGGGCGTGGATCTGTCCGGGCTGCCGCTGGCCACGCTGCAGGGCTTTCACCCGGCGATCGAGGGTGACGTGTTCGAGGCGCTCAGCCTGGAAGGCTCGCTCAACGCACGCAACACCCTGGGCGGCACGGCGCCCGCGCAGGTGCGCGCACAGATCGCCCGCCACCGGGCGCGGCTGGGCGCGTGAACCCGGCGCCGGCGCGAGAGGCACCTGCGCCTTCCCTTTCCCCCACGATAACGGAGACATCGCCATGACCTTCACCCGTCGCCGCCTGCTGGCGCACACCGCCGCCGCCTGCGCCCTGCCGGCCCTTGCGCCCGCCTGGGCGCAGGGCGGCAAGACCTTGCGCATCCTCGTGGGCTTTCCGCCCGGCGGCGGCAGCGACGCCATCGCCCGCCTGCTGGCCGAGCGGCTGCGTGAGCCGCTGGGCATGAACATCGTCGTGGAGAACCGCCCCGGCGCAGGCGGCCAGGTGGCGGCGCAGGCGCTCAAGAACGCCCCGGCCGATGGCAGCACGCTGTTTCTCACGCACGACCACACCATCTCCATCCTGCCGCAGGTGGTGAAGAACGCCGGCTTCGAGCCGGCGCGCGACTTCGTCGCCGCCGGGGGCCTGGCCACCTTCGTGAACGCCTTTGCCGTCTCGCCCGGCACGCCGGCAGCGGGCTTCAACGAGTACGTGGAATGGGTGCGGCGCCAGCAGGGCGGCAAGAGTGCGGTGGGCATTCCGGCGCCGGCATCCACCCCCGAGTTCCTGGTCAAGCTGCTGGGCGAGCGCTACCAGCTCGACCTGGTGTCGGCACCCTACCGCGGCAGCGCGCCCATGATCGGCGACATGCTGGGCAACCAGATTCCGGCCGGCATCGGCTCGGTGCAGGACTTCATCGAGAACCACCGCGCCGGCAAGCTGCGCGTGGTGGCGGTGCTGGGCACCAAACGCCAGGCCGCGCTGCCAGACGTGCCCACCTTCGCCGAGCTGGGCGTGGCGGGCTTCGAGGACACGCCCTACTACGGCTTCTACGCCCCCGCGGGCACGCCCGAGGCCGTCCTGCAGCGGTTTTCCACCGCGCTGGCCCAGGTGCTGGCGCAGCCGGCGGTGCGCGAGCAGCTCACCGCCATGGGCCTGACCGTGGGCCACATGACGCCCGCGCAGCTCACCGGGCGCGAGCGTGCCTACACCGCGGTGTGGAAGCGCATCATCCAGACCAGCGGCTTCACGCCGCAGTGAACCCGCACCGGCCAGACCCGTCACGAAAAGCGCCAAAGGACATCCACGCATGAGGGCACGCAACATCACGACGGGACTGGCGGCGACGCTGCTGCTCCTGACGGGCCTGGCAGGCGCTGGCGCAGCGCACGCGCAGCAGACGCTGAAAGTCGCCGGCGTCTCGCCGCAGGGCGAGGTGGCGCGGGTGCAGCAGGTGGTCGTGCGCTTCGAGGTGCCGGCCGTGCAGGCGGGCGACGCCCGCGCCCCCGCGCCCGCCACCGTGGCGTGCAGCGACGCCGAGGCCGGGCGCGGCACAGGCCGCTGGAACAGCGAGCGCGAATGGGTCTATGACTTCGCCAGCGACCTGCCGCCCGGTGTGCGCTGCACCATCACCGCGAAGCCTGGCTTCAAATCGCCGCAGGGTGCAGGCCTGGCGAGGGGTTTTAGCTATCAATTCAATACCGGCGGGCCGCATGTGCAGGACGTGCAGCCCGGCACCTGGCAGGAGATCGACGAGGAGCAGTACTTCGTGCTGCGCCTGAACGGCCCGGCCACCACCGCAAGCGTGCAACAAAACACTTGGTGCGTGGCCGACGGCGTGGGCGAGCGCATCCCCGTGCGCCTGATCGAGGGCAAGGAGCGTCAGGCCATCCTGAAGGCCACGCACCAGGACAAGGCCGCCACCCGGGCGCCGCTGCGCTATGCGACGCTGGCCTGCACCCGGCGGCTGACGGCCGGCACGCGCATGCAGCTGGTCTATGGCCGCGGCGTGGCCACGCCTGGCGGCATCGCCAACACCGCCGAGGAGCGCTTCGCCTACCAGGTGCGCGAGCCCTTCAAGGTCGAGTTCTCTTGCGAGCGCGAGAACGCCCAGGCGGCGTGCCTGCCGATCCGGCCGCTGCGCGTGAATTTCAACGCCCCGGTGCCCGCCCGGCTGGCCCAGGCCATCCGCCTCAAGGGGGCCGGGCAGACGCTGTCGCCCCGACCGCCGCGGGAGGGAGAAGGCCGCGAGGGCCGGGCCGACGGCGACGTGCTGGTCGATGGCGTCTCGTTTGCGCCGCCGCTGGCCGCCCAGTCCGGCTACACCCTGGAGCTGCCCAAGGGCTTCCAGGACGCCGCCGGCCGTGCGCCGGCCAACGGGCAGAGCTTTCCGATGCCGGTGGCCACCGGCGCGCTGCCGCCGCTGGCCAAGTTCGCCGCCACACCCTTCGGCGTGGTCGAGCGCTACGCCGAGGGGCCCGAGGGGCCGGCGCTGCTGCCGGTGACGCTGCGCAACGTCGAGGCGCAGCTGGCCGTGCAGGGCCTGCAGCCCGGCGCGCCGGCGCCGCAGCAGGGGGCGGCCCAGGTGCGCACCCTGCAGCCCGCCGAGGACGCCGACATCATTGCCTGGCTGCGCCGCGTGGAGCGCTGGGACACGTTCAGCCTGGAGCGCGTCCAGGCGCGCCGCGACACGCGCGCGCCCCTGCCCGCGCCCCTGCCGGACGAGGGGGACGGCGAGCGCGACCAGGTGCAGACGCGCATGGTGCCGCTGCTGGCCGGGCAGCCCGGCGTGCGCGCGCTCGAGCTGCCGCGCCCGGCGCAGGGCGAGCCGCGGCCCTTCGAGGTGGTGGGCATTCCGCTGCCGCCGGGCTTCTCGGTGGTCGAGATCGCCTCGCCCCTGCTCGGCGCGTCGCTGCTGGACGAGCGCCACGGCGCGGCGCGCACCATGTATGTGCGCACCACCGCCCTGGTGACCAACCTGGGCGTGCACTTCAAGCTCGGGCGCGAGAACGCCGTGGCCTGGGTGACCACGCTCGACAAGGGCCAGCCTGTGGCGGGCGCACGCGTGCGCGTGTCCGCCTGCGACGGCCGTTCGCTGGCCAGCGCCACCACCGACGCCAGCGGCGTGGCGCGTTTCGAGGGGCTGTCGCCCGAGCCGCCGGCCTGCAGCGGCGGCGGCGACGACTGGCGCCGGGCCTATTTCGTGAGCGCCCGCGGCGGCGACGACCTGGCCTTTGCCTGGAGCGACTGGCAGCGCGGCATCGAGCCCTGGCGCTTCAACGTGCCCACGGCCAGCGGCCCCCAGCCCGACGAGGTGGCCCACACCGTCTTCGACCGTACGCTGCTGCGCGCCGGCGAGACCGTATCCATGAAGCACCTGCTGCGCAGCCAGACGGGCGCCGGGTTCGCGCTGCCGGCGCGGCGCCCGCGCGAGCTGGTCATCACCCACGTGGGCAGTGGCCAGCAATACACCCAGACGCTCGCCTGGCGCGGCACGCCCACCGGGGGGCTGAGCGCCAGCAGCCAGTTCCAGGTGCCGCCGGCCGCGGCGCTGGGCCAGTACCAGGTGCAGCTGCGCGGCGGCGGCCCGGCGGGCGAGGACGCCGGGGAGGGCGGCCGCAGTCTGGACAGCGGCAGCTTTCGCGTGGAGGAGTTCCGCCTGCCGGTGCTGCAGGGGCGCATCGCCCCGGCCGCCTCGGCGCCGCTGGTGCACGCGCGCAGCGTCACGGCCGACGTGCAGGTCGGCTACGTCTCGGGCGGCGCGGCGGCGCGCCTGCCGGTGCGCGTGTCGGCGCTGGTGCGCGCCAAGGTGCTGCACTTCGAGGACTTCGACACCTTCAGTTTCCAGGGTCCGAGAAAGCGCGCAGCGCAGGCCGGCGGCGAGGGCGGAGGCGACGGCGAGGAGGAGCCCGCCGCCAGCCAGGACGCGCGCGTGGTCGCCGACAAGCTGCCCCTGACCCTGGACAAGAACGGCACGGCGCGCACCACCATCGAGCCCGTGCCGCAGGCGCGCCAGGCGCAGGACCTGGTGCTGGAGGCCACCTACGCCGACCCCAACGGCGAAGTGCAGACGCTGCATGCCACGCACACGCTGTGGCCGGCCGGCGTGGTCGCCGGCATCAAGGCCGAGGACTGGGCCGCCAGCACCGGCCGGGTGCGTTTTCAGGCGCTGGCGCTGGACCTGGACGGCCGGCCGCAGGCCGGCGTGCCGCTGGCGGTGCAGGCCGTCGCCCGCACCACCACCACCAGCAGAAAGCGCATGGTCGGGGGCTTCTACAGCTACGACAACCGGACCGAGACGCGCGACCTGGGCACGGTGTGCAGCGGCACAAGCGACGGACGCGGCCTGCTGCTGTGCGACGCGCAGATCGACGAGCCGGGCGAGGTCGAGCTGATCGCCACCGCGCGCGACAAGGACGGCAACCAGGCCGAGGCCGCGACTTCGGTGTGGGTGGCGCGGCGTGGCGAGCTGTGGTTTGGCGGCCAGGACCACGACCGCATCGACGTGCTGCCCGAAAAGAAGAGCTATGAGCCCGGCGAGACCGCGCGGCTGCAGGTGCGCATGCCGTTCCGCTTTGCGACGGCCCTGGTGGCGGTGGAGCGCGAGGGCGTGATCGACACCCGCGTGGTGCAGCTCAATGGCCAGGACCCGATCATCGAATTGAAAGTGGAGGAGGGCTGGGCGCCCAACGTCTACGTCAGCGTGCTCAGCGTCCGCGGGCGGCTGCGCGAGGTGCCGTGGTACAGCTTCTTTACCTGGGGCTTCAAGGCGCCGCGCGAGTGGTGGAGCGCCTTCTGGCACGAGGGCCGCGAATACGTGGCGCCCACCGCCCTGGTGGACCTGGCCAAGCCGGCCTACCGCCTGGGCCTGGCCGAGCTGCGCGTGGGCGCGCGCGCCCACCGTATCGACGTGCAGGTGCAGGCCGACCAGGAGAGTTACCCCGTGCGCGGACAGGCGCAGGTCACCGTGCGCGCCACGCTGGCGGGCGGCAAGCCTGCTGCCGGCGCCGAGGTGGCGCTGGCGGTGGTGGACGAGGCGCTGCTGGAGCTGATGCCCAACACCAGCTGGAACCTGCTGGACGCCATGCTGGCGCGGCGCGCCTGGGGCGTGGAGACCTCGACCGCGCAGATGGAGATCATCGGCCGGCGCCACTATGGCAAGAAGGCCGTGCCGGCGGGCGGCGGCGGCGGGCGGGCACAGACCCGCGAGCTGCTGGACACCCTGCTGCTGTGGCAGCCGGCCGTGCGGCTGGACGAGCGCGGCGAGGCGCGCGTGACCGTGCCGCTCAACGACGCCCTGACCACCTTCCGCGTGGTGGCGGTGGCCGACGCCGGCACCGGCCAGTTCGGCACGGGCGCCACGCGCATCCGCGCCACGCAGGACCTGCAGATCGTCAGCGGCCTGCCGCCGCTGGTGCGCGGTGGCGACCGGTTCCGCGCGCAGATCACGCTGCGCAACACCACGGCGCGGCCCATGCGGGTCGAGGTGACGCCGCGCGCGGCGCTGCTGCAGCTGGCGGCGCAGACCGTGGAGCTGCCCGCGGGCGAGGCGCGCGAGGTGGCCTGGGACGTCACCGCGCCCGAGGCGCTGGGCGCCATGCGCGCCCAGGCCCTGCCGTGGGAGGTGCAGGCGCGCGACACCCTGGGCGGGGCGCGCGATGCGCTCAAGCTCAGCCAGCGCATCGTTCCCGCCGTGCCGCTGGCCGTGCAGCAGGCCTCGCTGCGCCAGATCGACGGCGACCTGCAGCTGCCGGTGGCGCCGCCCGCGGACGCGCTGCCCGGGCGCGGCGGCCTGCAGCTGTCGCTGCAGCCCCGCCTGGCCGAAGGCCTGCCCGGCGTGCGCGACTGGTGGGAGCGCTACCCCTACACCTGCCTGGAGCAGCAGGCCAGCCGCGCCATCGGCCTGCAGGACGCGCAGCTGTGGCAGGCCATCGCCGCACGGCTGCCGACCTACCTGGACGCCGACGGCCTGGCAAGCTACTTCCCGCCGCGCGCAGGCGACGGCGAGCGCGGCAGCGACACGCTGACCGCCTACCTGCTGGCCGCCACGCACGAGGCGGCCGGCCTGGACGCCGCCTTTGCGCTGCCGCCCGAGGCACGCGCGGCCATGGAGCGCGGGCTGATCGCCTTCGTCGAAGGCCGCATCGAACGCAAGTACTGGAGCCCGCAGCGCGACCTGGACCTGCGCAAGCTCGCCGCCATCGAGGCGCTGTCGCGCTACGGCCGCGCCACGCCACGCATGCTGCAGAGCCTGCGCATTGCGCCCAACCAGTGGCCCACGCACGCCGTGATCGACTGGGTCAACGTCCTCAAGCGCCTGGACGACGCCGGCCTGCCCGAGCGCGGCGCGCGCCTGGCCGAGGCGCTGCAGATCCTGCGCGCGCGCCTGTCCTGGCAGGGAACGCGCCTGGGCTTTGCCGACGAGGCGGGCGACCACTGGTGGTGGCTGATGCAGGGCGCCGACGTGAACGCTGCGCGGCTGATCCTGGCCGTGCTGGACGAGCCCGACTGGCAGGCCGACCTGGGCCGCCTGGCGGCCGGCTTCATCGCCCGCCAGCAGGGCGGCGCCTGGCCGACGACCACGGCCAACTTCTGGGGCGGCATGGCGCTGGCGAAGTTCAGCGCCCGGTTCGAATCCGCGCCGGTGGCCGGCAGCACGCGCGCCACGCTGGGCGGCCAGGCGGCCGCCGTGGACTGGAGCCAGGTGCGGCCGGCCCGCACGGCGGACGCCACGGGCGCCGCGCATCAGGGCAGCGGCCTGGGCGCGCCCGCCGCGCCCGGCCTGCTGGCGGGCAACCGCATGTTCCTGCCCTGGCCCACCGGCCCCGAGGGCGGCGCAGGCACGCTGGCCGTGCAGCACCAGGGCACGGGCCGGCCGTGGCTGACGCTGCAGTCGCTGGCCGCCGTCCCGCTGAAGGAGCCGTTCAGCGCGGGCTTTTCCATCCGCCGCAGCGTCACCCCGGTCGAGCAGGCCGACAAGAACCTGCCCGCCGGCCAATACAGCCGCGGCGACATCCTGCGCGTGACGCTGGAGGTGAGCAGCCGCGCCGACATGACCTGGGTGGCCATCACCGACCCCATCCCCGGAGGCGCGACCATCCTGGGCAGCGGCCTGGGGCGCGACTCCGAGATCGCCACCGAGGGCGAACGCCGCGAGGGCGCGGGCTGGCCCGCCTACGAGGAGCGCAGCTTCGAGGCCTTCCGCAGCTACTACGAATACCTGCCCAAGGGCACGGTGAAGATGCAGTACACCGTGCGGCTGAACAATGCCGGCGACTTCGCCCTGCCACCCAGCCGGGTCGAGGCGCTGTATGCGCCGGAGATGCGCGGGGAGGCGCCCAACGCTGCAGTGAAGGTGCTCGCGCCCAAGCCTTGAACGGAGATAAAAAATGCGCCAAGCCCTTGCAGGGCAACGATAGTTTGCTCTTTTAACAGGAGTGACCCTTCAGGGCGTCACGCCAGTGTCACGTAACGGCCATGGGGCGGACCTACACTCGCGCGATGTCTTTGATCGAGCTTGAATCGGTTGCCAAGTCCTGGGGCGACACCAGCGCCCTGCAATCCCTGAACCTGCGCATCGAGCCCGGCACGTTCTGCGTGCTGCTGGGCCCTTCGGGCTGCGGCAAATCGACCACGTTGCGCATCATCGCCGGGCTGGAGAGCGCCAGCAGCGGCCAGGTGCGCATCGACGGGCGCGACGTGACGCAGCTGCCACCGGCGCAGCGCGGCATTGCCATGGTGTTCCAGAACTACGCGCTGTTCCCGCACCTGACGGTGGCCGACAACATCGGCTTCGGCCTGTCGGTGCGCAAGACGCCCAAGGCCGAGGCCGCCGAGCGCATCGACCAGACGGCGCGCCTGTTGGGCCTGGCGCATCTGCTGGACCGACGCCCGGCGCAGCTGTCCGGCGGCCAGCAGCAGCGCGTTGCGCTGGGCCGCGCGCTGGTGGCGCAGGCCCGCGTGTGCCTGATGGACGAGCCGCTGTCCAACCTGGACGCGCAGCTGCGCCAGGAGATGCGCACCGAACTGCGCGAACTGCAGCAGCGCCTGGGCCTCACCGTCGTCTACGTCACGCACGACCAGACCGAGGCCATGAGCATGGCCGACCAAGTGGTTCTGCTGCACCAGGGCCGGGTCGAGCAGTGCGCGCCGCCGCGCGAGGTTTATGCCGCGCCGGCGACCACGTTCGCCGCGCGCTTCATCGGCACGCCGCCGATGAATCTGGTGCAGCTGGAGGATGGGCGCATTGCGGGCACCGATGTGGCGGCCGGCCCTGCGGGCGCGCAGTGGCTGGGCCTGCGCCCCGAGGCGGTGCGCCTGGCTCCCGCGGGCAGCGCTCAGCCGGGCGTCGCCGCCACCGTGCACAGCCAGGAATACCTGGGCGCCGATGCTGTGCTGCGCTGCGCCGTGGGTTCGGAGTTCATCACCGTGCGCGCGCCCGGCCAGCAGGCCCTGGCGCGCCAGGGCGAGGCCGTGCAGCTGCATTGGCAGCCAGGCGACTGCCACTATTTCGATCCGCAGGGCCGACGCCTGCCCGCCTGATGGGCGCCCGCGTGGTCCAAGGCCCGCGCCCGCCATTTTTTGTCCGTTCCACCGCAAGGAGACCCGCCATGCAACGCAAGACGTTCCTGAAAACCGTATCCGCTGCCGCCCTGGCCGCCTGCGCACTGCCGGCGCTGGCGCAAACCAGCGTGGAGGTGCCGTTCTATTACCCGGTCGCGGTGGGGGGCCCCATCACCAAGGTCATCGACGGCTACGCCGAGGAATTCAACAAGACCAACCCGCGCACCAAGGTCACGCCGATCTACGCCGGCACCTACCAGGAGACCATCGTCAAGGCGCTGACGGCCAACAAATCGGGCAAGCCGCCGGCCACGTCGGTGCTGCTGTCCACCGACATGTTCACGCTGATCGACGAGGACGCCATCGTGCCCATCGACGATTTCGTGAAGACCGACGCCGACCGCGCCTGGCTCAAGAGCTTCTACCCGGCCTTCATGGCCAACAGCCAGACCGGCGGGAAGACCTGGGGCATCCCGTTCCAGCGCTCCACCGTGGTGCTGTACTACAACAAGGACGCCTTCAAGGAGGCCGGCCTGGACCCCGCCAAGGCCCCGGCCAACTGGAAGGAGCTCAAGGAGATGGCGCACAAGCTGACGAAAAAAGACGCCAGCGGCAACGTCTCGCAGTACGGCATCCAGATTCCCTCCACCGGCTTTGCCTACTGGCTGCTGCAGACGCTGACCACGCCCAACGACGTGCTGCTGGCCAACGAGGCCGGCACGCAGGTGACGTTCGACAACCCCAAGGTCGTCGAGGCGGTGGATTTTTGGGTGAATCTTGCCAAGGAGGGCGTGCACCCCAAGGGCGTGATCGAGTGGGGCACGACGCCGAAGGACTTCTTCGAGAAGAAGGCCGCCATGATCGTCACCACCACCGGCAACCTGACCAACGTGAAGAACAACGCCAAGTTCGACTTCGGCGTGGCACAGATCGCAGGCAATGTGCGCAAGGGCGGCTCGCCCACGGGCGGGGGCAACTTCTACATCTTCAAGAAGGCGCCCAGGGAGCAGCAGCAGGCGGCGTTCGAGTTCGCCAAGTGGATCACCCAGCCCGAGCGTGCCGCGCAGTGGAGCATCGACAGCGGCTACGTCGCCGTCTCGCCGGCCGCGTACGACACGCCGGCGCTCAAGAAATACGGCCAGGAATTCCCGCCCGCGCTGGTGGCGCGCGACCAGTTGCCGGTGTCGGTGGCCGAGTTCTCCACGCACGAGAACCAGCGCGTGACCAAGGTGCTCAATGACGCCGTGCAGGCCGCGCTGAACGGCACCAAGACCTCGGCGCAGGCCATGAAGGACGCGCAGCGCGAGGCCGACCGCATCCTGCGCAGCTACAAGTGATGCAGGCCAGCACCGCGCGCGCAGGCAACGCCGGCGCCGGCCAGCGCGCCATCCACGCGTGGTTGCTGCTGCTTCCGGCGCTCATGCTGCTGGTGGCCTTCACGCACTGGCCGGCCGTCGCCACGCTGATCGACAGCTTCTACTCGACTCCGCGCGGCAGCCGGCCGTCCGTTTGGGTGGGCTTGGAGAACTACCAGGTGATGTGGGACGACCCGGTGTTCTGGCACGCCGTGCGCAACAACCTGTGGTTCGCCGGCGCAACGATTCCGCTGTCCATCGGCCTGGCGCTCGTCATGGCGTTGTGGGTCAACGAGCGCCTGGCCGGGCGCACGCTGGTGCGCATGGCCTATTTCACGCCCACCGTGCTGCCGATGATCGCCGTGGCCAACATCTGGCTGTTCTTCTACACGCCGCAATACGGCCTGCTGGAGCAGATCACTGGGGCCCTGGGCCTGCCTTCGCACAACTGGCTGGGCGACCCTTCGACGGCGCTGGCCGCGGTGACGCTGGTGGCCGTGTGGAAGGAGGCGGGCTTTTTCATGATCTTCTATCTGGCGGCGCTGCAGACGCTGAACCCCAGCCTGAAGGAGGCCGCTGCCATCGAGGGCGCCTCCCGCTGGTATTTCTTTCGCCGCGTGCAGTGGCCGCTGCTCATGCCGACCACGCTGTTCGTCCTGGTCAACGCCGTCATCAACGCCTTCCGCCTGGTCGACCACATCTTCATCCTGACGCGCGGCGGGCCGGACAACGCCACCACGCTCTTGCTGTATCACCTGTACGAAGTGGGCTTCAAGTTCTGGGACACGGGCTACGCCGCCGCCATCACCGTGGTGCTGGTCGCTGTGCTGGCCACCGTGGCGCTGGTGCAATTCTTCGTGCTGGATAAAAGGGTGCACTACAAGTGAAGCGCCAAGACACCGCTGTGCGCCTGTACGGCGCCACCTGGCTGGACACCCTGGGCGCCTGGCTGCTGGCGCTCTTGTGGATATTGCCGCTGGCCTACGCCTTCTGGACCGCCTTCCACCCGCCCGAATACGCCACGCGCCTGGCGCTGGATGCGCCCTGGACACTGGACAACTTCCGCCGTGCCTGGGAGGCCGCGCCCTTTGCGCGCTACTTCCTGAACACCGCCGTGCTGGTGGCGCTGATTCTGGCGGCGCAGCTGGTGCTGTCGACGCTGGCCGCCTACGCCTTTGCGCGCTACCGCTTCCCTGGCAGCAACGTCGCCTTTGCGCTGGTGCTGGTGCAGCTCATGATTACGCCCGACCTGCTGCTGGTGGAGAACTACAAAACCATGGGCCACCTGGGCCTGGTGGACACGCTCACCGCCATTGGCCTGCCGTACTTCGCCTCGGCGTTCGCCATCTTTTTGCTGCGCCAGACCTTCATGGGCATTCCCAAGGAGCTGGACGAGGCTGCGCGCGTGGAGGGCGCCAGCGCCCTGCAGATCCTGTGGCGCGTCTATGTGCCGCTGGCGCGGCCGGTGTACACCGCCTTCGCGCTGGTCTCGGTGAGCTTTCACTGGAACAACTTCTTGTGGCCGCTCATCATCACCAACAGCGTTGAGTCGCGCCCGCTGACCGTGGGTCTGCAGGTGTTCTCGTCGGTGGAGCAGGGCGTGGAGTGGTCACTGATCACCGCCGCCACGCTGATGTCGGTGGCGCCGCTGCTGGTCGGCTTCATCCTGTTCCAGCGCCAGTTCGTGCAAAGCTTCATGCGCGCCGGCATCAAGTGAGGTTTTTGGTCGAAATGGCCTTCAGCCGTTGTCAATCAAGCGCAGTCAGCTATTTTTTTTGATGTAAACCATGCAGATCGTCACCTGGAACACGCAGTGGTGCCTGGGCCTGGACGGCCAGGTCGACGTGGCGCGCATCGTGCGCCAGGCGCTGGCCATGGACGATGTGGACGTGCTGTGCCTGCAGGAGATCGCCAGCGGTTTCTCCACCCTGGCCGGCGCGCCGGGTGATCAGCCGGCCCAGCTGCAGGCGCTGCTGCCCGCGGGCTGGCAGGTGTTCTTCGGCGCCGCCGTGGATGCCTGGACGCCCGGTGGCCGCCAGCGCTTTGGCAACCTGATCGCCACACGCCTGCCCGTGCTGCAGGTGCAGCACCACCCGCTGCCGTACCCGGCGGATGCCAGTGTGAGCAGCATGCCGCGCATGTGCAGCGTGCTGACGGTGCAGGACGAGGTCCTGGGCGCCGTGCGCATCATGACCACGCACCTGGAGTACTACTCGCGCGTGCAGCGCATGGCGCAGGCGCAGGGCCTGCGCGCGCTCATCCTGGAATACGCGGCGCACGCCGCGCAGCCGGCGCCGCCGGGCAAGCCGGACACGCCCTTCCAGCAGCGCGCGCACACGCCACACGCCATCCTGTGCGGCGACTTCAACCTGCAGGCGCATGAAGCCGAATACGCGCTGCTCGCCGCACCGCTGTCAACCGAGGAAGCCGGCACCTGGGCCCAGGCAGGCAGCGTGCCGCTGCACGACGCCTGGCGCGTGCTGCATCCGAAGGCGCCGCAGCCGCCCACCTTCTGCGTGTTCGACCAGCGCTTTTCCAAGTCGCCCATCGCCTGCGACTTCGTCTGGGTCAGCGACTCGCTCAAGGGCCATGTCCGCACCATGGCCATCGACGGCGAGACTCAAGCCTCGGATCATCAGCCGGTGGTGCTGGAGCTGGGGTAAGGCGTCCCATCGCCCTGCGTTTGCCCGGGCGGTAACCACTCGGCCCAGTCCGGTCCAAACAGCTCAGCCGGGTGCTGGCTGCGTTCCGAGCCGTTGCCGCACAGCATGGCGTCCGCCGCGCAATAGCGGTCGCAGCCCCAGCAGGTGCGCTCGGGGCGGGCCGGGTTCAGGGGGAATTTTTTGCGGAGCGAGCCGCCAGGGGCGAGGGGCATGCCAGGCAGTCTGGGCATGCATGGATGACGTGGTTTTGACTTCCGTCAAATCTTGTCCGGCAGTCATGGAGACCGGCTAGGCGCACGGATGCGTCTTGAGCCATTCGCGCGTCGCCTCGTTGACCCGCGTCCGCCAGCCTTTGCCCGAGGCCTTCAGTGCCGCCAGCACGTCGGCATCGAAGCGGATGGTGGTCGGCACCTTGAGCGGCTCTCCGTAGTCCTGGCGCACATCGGGCCACACCACCGCCGATTCCCGTTCCAGCTTGCCTGCCAGCGCCAGGGATATGCCGTGTCATGCGTCAAGCTCCGGCCCGGGCGGCTGGAGGGGGCAATGCCCCAGCTGCCTCAGCGTGGATTGAACTGGCGCTGGCGCTCGTAGTGGGCGTCCTGCTCGCGCTGCCATTGCTGCTGCGCCCGGGTGCGATCCACGTGGTCGCGCCAGACCTGGTCGGGGACCTGGCTGGCCGGGGCGTTGCCGCCGGAGGCGCCGCGGCCGGCGCGGGTATCGCGCTCGACGCTGCGCACGATGCTGTCCACCTGGCGCTGGATGTCGGCGTCCGAGCGGCGCTCGGTGTGGGTGGGAACCGCCCACAGGCGGGTCTGGCCTGGCGCCGACTGAGGGGCAGGGGCGGGCTGGGCCGGCGCCGGCGCCTCGGACCAGCGCTGGGTACGAGGTGCTTCCGGCCGCACCTGGGTGTGCGGCGCTTCCGACCACACCGGGGTCCGGGGCGCCTCGGACCACACCTGGGTCTGCGCGCCGGCGGGCAGACCCAGGGCGCAGGCGGAGAGGGACAGGAACACGCGCAGGGCACGCTGCATGGAAGTCTCCTTGGGTCAAGGGTGAATGGCGGCGAGAAGCCTAGGCGGCCCGGCCCCACCTGTCCATGGGGGCAGGACAAGCTAAGCTGCCGCCCGCATGCCGACCCTGTTCACGCGCTCAGACACACTCCGGCGACACGGAGTCGTTCGCAACTTTTTTTGTAGCGCACTATCGATGGCTGGCGCGGATTTTCGCCATTTTTTGCTCTCGGAAACAACCAGAGCCGGCCGCGCCGCGCTGCTGGCCCTGGCCCTGGGCGCATGCGCCCTGCCGGTGCGGGCCCTGCCGAGCTTCGACGAGGTGCGCGCCGCGCACCGCCCGTCCGACCTGCAGCTGCTCTCGCGCGAGGGCGAGGTGCTGCACAGCGTGCGCACCGACAGCAGCGTGCGCCGCGGCGCATGGCTGGCGCTGCGGGACGTCTCGCCCGCGCTGCGCACTGCCCTGGTGCTGAGCGAGGACCGGCGCTTCTACGAGCACAGCGGCGTGGACTGGACGGCCGTCTCCGCCGCCGCCTGGGCCAACCTGTGGAACCGGCGCACGCGCGGCGCCAGCACCATCACCATGCAGCTGGCCGGCCTGCT
>NZ_DAMCAM010000030.1:0-39582 GCF_032059615.1 Melaminivora sp.
CTGCGGGCGCTGCGGGCGCTGCGGGCGCTGCGGGCGCTGCGGGCGCTGCGGGCGCCGCTTCGGCCAGCATGCCGTGGCGCAGGTAGTGCTGCACGGTGGGCTTGTCCAGGTCGGGCGGCGGGGCGTCGCCCGGGCGGTAGCGCTGGCCGAGGCGGTCGAAGGTCTTGGCGACTTTCAGGTCCATGGTGTTTCTCCGGGGGAGCCGGCCGTCCCCAGGGGCGGCCGGTCTCAGGTGGGGTCAGGGCGTGACGAGCGTGCCGAAGTCGCCGGTGACGACGGCCGCAGGGCGCTCAACGGTGAAGCCCAGGCGCTCCTCGCACAGGATGGCGACCATGTTCTTGATGAAGAAGTCGGCGTGCTGCTCGGCCACGCGCACGGTGACCTCTTCGCGGTCGTACACGGTGGCGGCAAAGCCGCTGCCGGCCACGAAGTCGCCCGCGGCCAGGCCGTGCGACTCAACCACCTGCTTGCCCCAGATGCGCGGCGCGGCGCCGTCGGTGGGGGTGCCGAAGATGTAGGCCCCGTCGGTGGTCTTCATCATCTGGATGGTGGCCCAGTCGTCCAGGCTCAGCACGGCGAAGGTGGCCGGGTACTGCGCCTTGGCGACCTGCAGGAAGGCCCAGCGCAGGTAGTCAATGGCCGTGTGCTTGGGCGCACCGGCGGCCACCACAGGCATGCCGGCGGCGCTGAAGGCGGTGGCCTGGGGCACCAGGCCGAGCAGGTTGCCGTTGGTGCCGTCGCCATACAGCAGCTGGGCGTCTTCCCGGAGCTTCAGGCCGTAGCGCAGGCGGCCATCGATCAGACCTTGCAGTTGGGGCGCGTCGGCCAGCACCTGGCGCGAGGCGGGAATCCAGTGGGCGATGGTTTCGACCGGGCTGGTCTTCTTCTCGAAGGTGAGGCCAGACTCGGGCTTGACGGTGCCTTCGCCGTTTTGCGGGCCGGCGTTGTTGGTGAACAGCTTTTCGCGCACCCACTCGATGGCATTGGAGCTGATGCTGACGGCCTGGAACAGGTCCCGCACGGTGAGCGGCACCTCGGGGCCCATGACGATGGCGGCCTGGTGCGGCTGGATCAGCACGCCGGCGCTGGCGGCACCGCTGCCCACGGCGGCCTTGCCGAACAGGGGCGCGTTCATAGTGACCAGCTCGGCGTTGCCGCCGCGGTAGCTCTTGCACACCTCGGACTCGGCGGCCAGCTGGCCCAGGCTCTTGCGCTGGTCGGCGCCGCCGCCCAGCAGGTTGGCGGCCTTCTTGGCCAGCTCGGTCACTTCGGTGTTGAGCTTGTCCACCGACTTCTCGACCTTGTCCACCTTGTCCACGGCGTCTTGATAGGCAGCCTTGGTGACGGCATCCGCGGCGCCGGTTTTCAGCTCTTCGTGCAGCTTGGCGACGCGGCCGTCCAGTTCGGTGTGGGCCTTTTTCATGTCGGCTACGGCTTGCTGGGCCGCGGTGGCCGTGCTCTTGAGTTCTTCCAGGTGTTTTTCGATGGGTGCGGGCATGGTGTCAGTTCCAGGTAAAAAGGGTTTTCAGGGTCTTGAGTTCGTCTGCCAGCGTCTCGCTGTCCAAGCCACCATCGCGGTGGCCCAGCGACTTGAAGCCGCCAGACGCCAAGGCCTTGGCCTCGCGCTGGCTGTATCCGAGGCCACGCAACTGCGCCTCGAAATCGCGGATGGTCTTTACGTTGTCCACCAGGGCGGCGGGGTTCATGCCGAACGGCACGATGGAGAACTCCCACAGCTCGGCCTTTCTGATGATTCGGGTGTAGCGGCCGTCGCGCTCTTCCCATTCGGCGCCGCCGTCCAAGATGTTGAAGCCGACCGACAGGCCGTTGAGCACGCCGTCCTGCATCAGGGCGTAGGCGTCCTTGACGTAGCTCACGCCCAGGCTGAGCTGGCCTTCGACGCGCAGGCCGTGGCCGTCCTGCGCGAACTTGGCCTTGCCGGCGAGCTGGCGCAGGTCGTGGTTGAGGGCGATGCGGATCTGCCCGTCAGGCGTTGTCTTGGCGTGGGTGAAGGCGCCGGGCAGGATGACGTCGCCGCCGAGGTCCACGTTGTTGAAGACGGCGGCGTAGCCGGTGAAGCTGCCGTCGGCCTTGGCTTCCTTCAGGGTGATGGGTGCGATCAGGTGTTCCATCAGGTGGCCCCAGTCTTGTTGCGGGTGAGGATCTCGCCCAGCAGGTCGCTGGGCGCCATGTTCAGCGGCACGTGCAGGTCGTCGGCGCCGTCCACCGTGTCCATGTTTTCGCGCTCGCGGATCTCGTTTTGCGTGATGGCCCCGGCCTGGCGCAGCTTCATGTAGTAGTCGGCGCGCTGGGTGCTGTCGCCGCGCAGCAGACCGTTCACGTCGAACTCGAAGTACATGCCGGCGGCACGCTCTGCCGGGGTGAGCAGGCAGGTGTTGAGCGAGGCCTCGATGCGCGTCAGGTACGACAGCAGCGTGTAGTCCAGGAAGTGCTTGTTGGCCTGCTCGGTGTTGTTGTAGGAGGCCTTGTCGGTCTCCATGAGCATGTGCAGCGGCACGCGGTAGATGCGGGCCACCTCGGCGATCTGCAGCTTGCGCGCCTGGATGAACTGGGCCTCGTCATTCGTGGTGCTGATCGGCTGGTACTCGGTGGAGCCATCAAGCACCGGCAGGTGGCCCAGCTCGCGCGAGGCCTGCAGATATTTGGCGAAGCCTTCGCGGATCTGGTCCCGGCTCTTTTCGCCGAAGTCGGCCGTGGTCTTCAGGATGCCGGAGGGGCGCCCGCCGCTACCGAAGAATTCGGCCGCGTACTTCTCCATGGCCATGGACAGGGCCAGGCTGTTGCTGTGGATGCGGTGAGGCGCGTAGCCCTCCAGCTCGCCCACGCCGCCGAAGCCGCGCACTGGCATCACGTCGTTGCGCGCCACCAAACGGCGCTGGCCGCGGCGGTCGGTGAGCCAGTACATGACGCTGCCGTCGCTCTGCACTTCGGGCAGCACGCGGCTCTTGTGCACGGGCTGGATGCTGATGATGCGGCCGGTGCTTTCAAACCGCGTGACGGGGTTGTAGGCCTGGCCCATGGTGGCGAGCGAGACGACCATGGACTCCTTCCACTCCGGCGCCGTCATGTAGTCGCACGGCTGGTAGCGCACCAGGGCGTAGCGCTCGTCGTCGGTGGCGCGTTCGCGGCCGCGGCTGGTCTTGCGGTACAGGTGCAGTGGCAGCGTGCCCACGGTCTCGGCGATCAGCCGGATGGCGGACCAGGCGGTGGTGATCTGCAGTTGCGTGGTGTCGCCCACGTTGATGCGGGCCCAGGTAGGGCCGGTGCCCATGAAGGCCCAGCCCTTGGAGTCGGTCAGCGTGAGGTCGGTGCCCACGGCAGCCTTGGCGGCCCAGCCGGCGATGTGCAGCAGGGAGCGGCGGATCAGGTTCATGGCGTCGGCGTTTCTTCTGCTGCTGCGAACGACTCCCAGAAGGCTTGTGTCTTCTGGGTGCTGGTGGGCGCCTCGGCCATGGCCAGGGCGCGGCCCAGCGCCATGAGCATGGCAATGGGGCCGTCGATCTTGTTTTCCGGGCGCTCTTTCGTCGGCGCCATGAGTTCGTTGAATTTGCTGACCTTGACCACCAGGTTGCTGACCATCCAGGCCATGACGGGGTTGCCGTCGTGCACCAGGTTGCCCTCGCGCACCATGTTCTCGACCTGGATCAGCGCGGGCGTGAAGAACATGCTGCGCTGGGCGATCTCGACCAGGGGCAGTCCCTCCTCGATGAGCTGGCCGGCGAAGTACATGGACAGCGCCGGGTCGAAGGCGATTTCCTGCACGTCCCACTGGCGGCAGTAGCGGCGCAGGTCGTCAGCGATGCGGTCGAAGTCGGTGAGGTCGCCGTCGGTGACCTCGACGTAGCCCTGGCGTGCCCAGCCGCTCAAGTGGGCGTTGCCGCTTTCCTGCACGGCCAGCTCGTTCAGGTACAGACGTGTGCACAGGCCCCAGCGTCCGTCTTCCATCTGCCAGGCAATGGCCAGCGCGGCGAAGTCCTTTTTCTGCGCCAGGTCCAGGCCCATGTACACGCGTGCGCCGGGCGGGATGGACTCCAGGGTGGCGCGGTCCTTGCCGCAGCGCTCCCAGGCGCGCATGTCCATCCATGGGCTTTCGCCGCTGACCCAGACGTTCAGGCGCTTGGTCAAAAAGTTGTTCAGGGCCGAGGGCATGGCCTCGGCCTTGCGGGCCTGGGCGGTCAGCTCGTCCAACTGGACCGACACGCCCAGGTTGGGATTGGCCTTGATCCACACGGACGGGTCGAAGTGGTCGTCGCCATCGTCCAGTGTGTAGATGATCCCGAACACGCGGTCATCGCGGATCACGCGCTCCAGGATCTTGGTGACGTGCGTACGGCGTTCGTAGCAGATGCCGCTGCGGTCGGTGCCGGCAGTGGTGATGGTCCACAGCAGGGACTGCTCGCGCGCGCCGCGGGCGGTGTCGATCACGTCGTACACCGAGCGGGTCTTGTGCGCGTGCAGCTCGTCCAGCAGGGCAAAGTGCACGTTGAGGCCGTCCAGGGTGCTGCCTTCGGCAGCCAGCGGCGCGGCCTTGCTGCTGGTGTGCGCCACCGTCAGGCTGTGCTGCAGGATGGCCACGCCCAGGTAGGTGCGCAGGTCGGGCGTGCGCTCGGCCATGGCGCGCGCGTCGTCGAACACGATGCGCGCCTGGTCGCGCGTGGTGGCGGCGGTGTAGCACTCGGCGCCATGTTCGCCATCAGCCGCCAGCATGTACAGCAGCAGGCCCGAGCCCTTGGCGCTCTTGCCGTTCTTGCGGGCCTCCTCTTCGTACGCCTCAAGATAGCGGCGCAGACCGGTGGCGTGGTGCACCCAGCCATACACGGTCGTGAGGATGAAGCACTGCCAGGGCTCCAGCTTGAGCAGCCGGCCGTCGCGCGCCCACTTGCCCTTGATGTGCGGCAACAACTCAATGAAGGCGCAGGGCCGCTCGGCCGCGGCGGCGTCAAACGTCCAGGGCCAGTCCTCGGACACCTCGCGCGCCAGGTCATTGACCTGCCGCTGCACCGCCAGCTTGACCCACTTGCAAGACGCAATACGCCCCTCCAGCACGTCGCGCATGTATTGCTGCGCCTGCTGGAGGTACGAGTGGGTCATCTTGCTGAGTTGACGAACATCGAAAAGCTAGGCTTGGCCTCGGGCTTGGGGTCAATGCCGGGCAGCGTGGGCTGCACATAGTTGCTGGCCTGCACGCGGCCGCGGGCGGCCGGGCTCAGCCCGAAGTGCATCAGGTAGCGGTTGAGCTGCTCGCGGTGCTTGCCGATGAGCTGCACGATCACGCTTTGCTGGGCGTAGCCGCTGGGGGTGGTGGAGTAGCTCATCTCGTACACGGCGTCGGCATAGTCCATGCCTTCGGCTACCTTGGCGGCCACCTTGCCGTTGAAGGCTGTCTCCAGCTCGGCCAGGCGGCCGGCGGCCTGGCAGTACAGCGCCAGTGCCGAGCGGTCCAGGCCGCTGATCAGGCCCAGTTCCTCCAGCAGCGGAGTGATGCGCTTCCACTCCTTGCGCGCCTCGGCGCCCAGATGCTTCGGCGGGCTAGGTACTTCGATCCGCGGATTCACGCCGCTGGCGAGGTCCAGCGAACGCTTGCCGGCGTTGCCTTCCAGCAGCTTCAGGGCCGCAGGCTTCGGCAGTGGCCCACGCGATCCACTCATGGCTAATCCTTTCCGGGGTACCCCCCCTTCAAAACCTGCGCACGCAAAAATTTGACGGGGCGCTCGGTTTCCGGCGGTGGGGGTGAGAACTTTTTTGCCCCCCTACCCCTCGGCGGGGCCGGGCGGGTCAGGGCTCGCGGTAGCGGCCCCAGGCGCGGCGCACACCGCGGGCGCGCTCGGCCGCGCTCTTGACGTCGTGGCACGGGGCGCACAGGCCCTGCACGTTGGCCTCGACGTCCTGGCCTCCCTCCTCCAGCGGCACGATGTGATCACGCTGCGTCGCCAGGGTCACACGTCCCTGGCGCTGGCACTCGGCGCACAGCGGATTGCGGGCAAACAGCTCGGCTCGCAGACGCTGCAGCTTGCGGCCCGTCACGCGCTTGGCGGCGGTAGGCTTCTTGGCCCAGCTGACGGCGGGGTGCTTGGCGCATCGCCCAGTGCCGTCGCGCACCAGCACGCCGCAGCCGGGATGAGTGCAAGGACGCGGGGCAGCAACAGGCATGAGGTCTCCAAAACAAAACCCCGGCAAGCCTGCGCCTGCCGGGGTTCCGCCCCGTAGTTGCTGCTGAGGGGGCGCAACAACCACAAGGTGCCTGAAATGTACCCAAAAGGTCTAAGGTGTAAAACTCCCCTGGCGTCTATAGCTGGCGCTGCCGCTGGGCGGCTAAGGCCGTGGCGCGGCGGCGCTCGCGCTCTGTGGCCTGGGCCTCCAGCCAGGCGGCGATGGCGCGATCGGCCTGCTCCAGCTGGGCATGGATGGTGGACTCGGCCCGCTGCATCCGCAGCGCCGTGGCCTTGACGCCCAGGTCGCGCAGGTAGATGCAGTCCAGCGTGGTGTACAGGTGGCCGCGGCCCAGCTTCAGCGCCGTCACGGCCTCGTCCGTCTCGCTTGCCTCGTCCTCGAAGTGCGGGATGCTCGCGCCGTTGTAGCTGCCGCGCATCCACACGTCCACCGCCAGGATGCTGCGGCTGTGAAAGCCCAGGCCCGTGTCGTTCTGGCGCGCCTTCCACAGCGCCCAGTTGTCCAGCCGCCGCTTGATGTGCTCAATCCGCGCCACCGCCGCCTCCCGCCGTTGCCGCGCCCGCCGGCGCCTCGCCCCAGATGCACACATGTGCACAGCCGAACTGCACCATGTTGCGCGCCACCGCGTCCTGCACCGGGTGGCCAGCGAACGGCGTGCCCACCACGTGGCCGCGCTCCATGGCCCAGAAACACCGGGCTTCGCCGCGCAGACCGCGCCGCACCAGGCCGTAGGCGCCCTGCCCGATCTCGGCCGCCTTGGCCTGGATCGAGGCGTACACCTCGGGCATGGCCGTCTTGATGATGTGCAGGCCGCGCTGCACTGCCGCTGCCTGTGCCTCGGTCAATGCTGCCGCCCCCTGCCGGGCTTGTTGAGGTGGCCGAGTGTCCATCCTGTCCATCCTTATCTGTAGAGGTCAACGGGTGAGTGGGATTGCGCCTGCGCGTACGCGAGCGCAGGTGCGCCTGCCTGCGCCCGCCCGCACCGTAAGCAGGTGCGGCGCCCAAGCCGCAGGCCTTTGGGCAATGCAGCGGCCTCAACTCCCAAAAGGTGGGAATTGGGGTAGCTGGCGGTGTCCATGCAAACGCGTGGACACCATGGACACTTGGACACTCAGCTCATGGGCGAGGGCAGCGCCATCCCCGCCACTGCACCGCATGCCGGGCGCGTGGCGCTCCGGGCTGGCACCGTGGCGCGAATCACGCCTCCCCCACGGTGTGCAGTGCAGCGCGTTTCAAGCGCCGCGTGTGTGGTGCGAGGCAGGGCCTCAAAAGGGCGCATCGTCCGCCTCCGCGAGATACGCCGCCGCTGGCGACAGGGGCGGCTGAGGCGCCACAGGCGCGGGCGCTGGCCCGCCGTCCGGCAGGTCGTCGCCCGGCGGGCCGTCCTGCTGATCCAGGCCCGTGGCGCGGTCTTTGGGCGGCCACACGGCCGGCCGCTGAAACCCCCACGCCCGCACGCCGTTGACCTGCTTTTTGACCCGCTCCCAGCCCTCATGCTTGAGCCACGCCGTCACCTGCCCCTGCAGGCCCGGCGGCGCCTTGGCCGCGTCCACGCCCAGCGCCTGCACCAGCTGCGCAATCGTGACAAACGGCGCCTCGCAATGCACGAATGACAGCGGCCCGCTGGCGTTGGGATTGGGCTTGCGCGTCAGCACCGCCAGCAGCTCCGACTCAACGGCCGTCTCCACCAGGCGGCTTTCCTGCATGGGCTGGAACAGCCGCGCCTCCTCGTCCGTCGTAGGCGTGTAGCGCTCGCCCTGCAGGTACAGCGCGTACGCCTCTGCCAGCAGCTGCTCGCGGTACTTGGCCACCCAGTCGGTGTTGATCACACCGCGCACGGGGATAGGCCAGAACCGCCGGTTGCCCGTGCGGTCGCGCAGGTAGGTGTCCTCGTTCGTCGTGCCCACCAGCACGCACTGGCGCGGGAACGACTCCACCGTGCTGCCGTAGGCCACCCGGTAGCGGTCCACCTTGGACGAAATGAAAGCCTTGATGGCGCCGACCTCGGCCTTGCTGAAGTGCGTCAGCTCCGCGATCTCGTACAGCCAGCAGCCCTGCACCTGCTCTGGGCCTTCCTTGCCCTGGCCCACCTGAAAGGGCGTGTCGCTGTAGTAGTCGCTGCCCGCCAGCACCTCCACCAGCGTGGACTTGCGCAGGCCGCCCAGGCCCTCCAGCACCGGGCAGTAGTCGAACTTGCAGCCTGGCTCCATCACCCGGTACACCATGCCCAGCAGCCAGTAGCGGCCCACCAGGCACAGGTATTCGGCCATCGCCGGGCGCACCGTGTCCGGCGCCTCGCCCAGCACGTGCATCAGCCACTTGTCCAGCCGGCGCTTGCCGTCCCACCGCAGGCCGCCCAGCCACTCGCGCACCGGGTGGTAGCGGTTGGCATGCGCCACGGTCTGAATACCCTCCTCCAGGCTCGCCTTGCTGATGCTGGGCAGGCCCCATTCGTCGCTCATCCACTTGCCCAGGGCCAGCGCATCCGCACCGCGAATCTCGCCCGGCTTGCTATAGGCCCAGGGGAAGGCCTTGCGGCACGCCACGCTGTTGCGCAGCTCATCGTAGGCCAGCACACCCTGCAGCTGCGGCGCGCGCTCTAGCGCGGCGATCACCGTCTTGCGGCTCACGGCCCAGCGCCGGGCCTTGGCGTCGTAGTACCAGGCCAGCCAGGCCGGCACCAACCGCGCGCCGCACTTGACCAGGCCATCGTCATCCTCGCCCTCGGCATCCGCCGAGACCGCGCCCGGGGTGCCAACGGGGCTATCGGTTTTTTTCGCCGCCGGCGCACCAGCAGCAGCGCCCGCCGCCTGCGCAGGCGCGTCCACCAACGTGACCGCCTGCCCAAAAAACGCCAGCACCCGCTCGCCCGTCCACCCGTCCACCTCAATGGCGTCCTTGGCGTCCCAGCCATCGGGCAGCACGCCCGGCTGCTCGATGGGCAGCAGGCTCACCGTGCAGCCGTGCGCGTCGCGCAGCAGCGCGCCAATGGCCCGCTGCGCCTTCATGCCCGGCTGCTCCAGGTACGGCAGGTAGGGCTTGGACTCCTTCAGCGCCCGCAGCGCCTCGGCATCGCCCTCGGGCAGCGCCTTGCGCTCCTTCACGCCCGGCTGCTCGCGCTTGCTGTCGCAGTCCGGCCACAGCAGCACCGTGCTGCCGGCCAGCCAGCTCCAGTCCGCCTTGGCCCAGGCCTTGCAGCCGCCAGGCCAGCCCACCACGCAATACACGCCAGGCGCGTGCGCATCCAGCAGCTGCTGCAGCACGTCGCCCTTGCGCTCGCCCTCCACCAGCACCGCCGTGCGGCCCTTGGGCAGCGTGCGCCCGGGCAGGTACAGCGGCCGCGGCTCCTCCCACTGCTTCCAGTGCCAGCGCGCGCCGCCGCGCGTCACGCTCTCGCACCAGGTGCGGGCAATGTCATCCTTGCCCCCGTCGCTGGTCTTGAAGCGCACCACGTAGCCGTACAGCTGCCCCTCGCACCAGTACTCCGACACATGCACGATGTCATCGGCCGTGCGGTGCTGGTGCTGGTACGTCACGGGCGGCGCATAGCCCGGTACCGGCGCAATGGCGCGCCAGCCCTCGCGGGCGGGCGCGGCCTTGGCCGGCTCGGGCGGCGGGCGCGGCGCACGCACCGGCTGCGGTGCGCCATCGGCCGTCATCACCACGCCGGCCACGTCCTCCAGGCCGTGCGCGCGGGCCAGCTCCACGCAGGCCCGCGCCATGGCCAACCCATGGATGGCCGCGTACAGGCCCAGCAGGTCGCCGCCCTTCACATCGCCCGAAAAATCCGCCCAGGCCCCCGTCACCAGGTTGACCGAGCAGCTGGTGCCCTTGCCCCCGGCCAGCGAGCCGCAGACCCACTCATGGCCACGTTGCACCCCGCCCGACAGCCACTGCGGCACCAGCCGGTCGGCCATGGGCAGCAGCGCATCGGCCAGTGCCTTGTATTGCAGCGGTGGCAGCTTGTCAGCCATGGCCACCCCCAGCGGCGCGCGTGCACGCGCACCTCAAGCCGGCGCCCCCACCGGCGGCTTGCAGCGTCACCATCGGCCTACCCCCAGCCCTGCAGCGCGTGCGACAGGACAGCGGCACCGCAGGACGGGCCCTGCCGCGTGGCAGCCACCGGCGCGTATTCGGCCACCGGCCGGTTGCGGTAGGGCACGCGGCGCGTGCGTGGCACGTGCAGCACGCCGGCGCGGCGCATGTTCTTCACCGTCTGCTCGGCAGCATCCAGGCCCACGCGCGCATGCGCCGCCAGCTCGCGCAGGGTTGGCCCCTGGCCGGGCCGCGCCAGTGCCGCGCAGGCCTGCAGCAGCGCCTGGCGAATCTCTCCGGCCGGCCTCACCGTGCGGCCTCCACGGCATCGCGGTGGCGCTGCAGCTGCTCTGCGTGGCGGTGCTGCAGGTTGCGCAGCATCTGCTGGCCCGCGGCCACCGTATCAGCCCAGTGGCGCTCTATCTCGGCCAGCTCGCGCCCGGTGATCCGGCCATCCGCATCGGCCCCCGCCACCGACTCGACCACGCCCGCGCACTCGCGCATCAGCGCGGCCACGTCCAGGGCCGACGCACCTGCGCGCGGCCCATTGCCGGGCAGCACCACCAGCAGCGCGCCCAGCGCGTCTGCCAGCGCATTGGGGTAGGCCAGTGCATGCTCGCCCCCCTGCTCCATGGCCAGCTGCGCAATCTCCGCGGCATCGGTGGCGCCCAGCTTGTAGCCCGGCGCGCCCCGCAACTCACGGTCCAGCGTGCCGGGCTGCTTTTGCAGCCGCAGGGCCATGGCCTCCAGGCCGCCCGGGTAGTGGCGCACCGTGCGGCGCGCGGCATCCAGCAAATTCATAGCCAACCCCTCAAGTCTTGTAGCTATAGATCAACGAGCGCCCCCGCCCGACACTGCGGGCATGGAGCGAGGAATAAAAACCGGAATAAAACGCGGAATAAAAAGCCGCCCGCCACGCAGCCATGCGAAACGCCACGCACCTGCCCGTGCGCGGCGTACCCGATGGATGGGGAAGGAGTCGAGCCCCGGCGGCATGGCCGTGGGCGTGGTGGGCGGGCAAAGAGGCGCCCGCGCGCTCCCGCTTTACGATGGAAGATCTCAAGCAACCATCACAGGAGCGAGCGGGCATGAAACTGCCAAACAACTTGCAAGGCTTAGGCATACCGTTCTTCACGGAAGCCGAGTGGCTGAAGGCAAAGACGGCCATGGAGGACGGCCACACCTTCCACGACACCTACGCGGAGTTCGTCAACGCAATCGTTCAGGGAGAGAAGCGCTTGCGAGCGCAAGGCGTCGCCACCGTCCGCATTCCCATCGTGGTGGACGAGTTCGTCGACTGGTGCCGGGGCAGCGCACGAGAGGTCAACTCCCATGCCCGCGCTGAGTACGCCGCACTGGGAGCGGCAAAGCACGACAGCGCAAACCAGTAGCGCGGGGAGGGGCGCGGCCGCGCTAGCCATGGGCGGCCCCCTGCTGCTCAGAACCTATAGCGCCCTGCCCTTGATTCATCAGGGCCGAGGGCGGATTTGGCTGGGAATCGGCCAGCTCGGGCCAGATGTTCTGCTCGACTGCACCACGCGCTACGCCCAAGCGAATCACCCGATCGCCTTCCCGCAAGGCCACCTGCCAACGCTGCTGCGGGCGTGCCTCGATGAACAGGAAGTCTGCGCTGTCGAGCAAGCCGGGCTCGTGCGCATCGTCCGCAAAATCGCCTGCTGCCGCATCGAAACGGCGCACCAGGCCGCACTCCATGCGCAGCGCGCACACCGCGCCTTGATGCCGCGCATACAGCGCTGCCAAGGCAACCGCCAGGGTGGTCTTTCCCGAGCCGTAATCGCCCACCAACCAAACAGTACTTCTAGCCATGAAACCACTCTCCCACTTGGACAAATCAAAACTGCCTTACTCGCTACTGCTCGATCCGCAGACCCAGCGCGCAGCCGCCTATACCAACGACCACCACACCATCACGGAGGATGCATCGCCCGCGCTGATCGACTACGCCCGCTCGCACGCGCACAACACGGCCCCCTTCGACAAGGACGCACATGCCAGTGGCCTGCCCCGCCGGCGGCCATTGCCGGCGTGGGCCACGCCCGACGTGCAACAGCGGCTGGTGTTGATCTGGATTCAGCGCCCCACGGGAGACGATCCCGACGAGGCGTGGCGGGCAATTCCTGCGCGTTGAGCCAGGGCGCGGTGCTAGCCACGGGCGACCTCCTGGTGCTGGCTTTCGGCCAGCTCGGGCCAGATGTCGGCCCAGTCGTCGGGGCGCAATTGCTGGCGCTTGACCTGACCGCTGGTCAGGCGCTCGATGCGCACGCACTGCTTGGGCGGCACGGGCCGGCCCTTGGCACCGCCGTGGCGGGTCCATTGACTGATGTTGACAGCGGCTACCCCCAGCGCCTGGGCCAGGGCGCGCTGGCTGCCCAGCAGTTGTGCCGCGCGACGGACGGCTTCGGTTTGGTCTGGATGCATGCCGCAATCATAAGTCTATGGCTAACTAAAAAACAAGCCATTCCCTCTTTAATTGGTTGCTTACAAAATTAGGCAATGGCTAGACCCAAGCGCGTCCGTGAGACGACACACCCGATCGGACAGCGGATCAATCTTGTGTTGAGTGAAAAAGGTATTCCTGGCGATTACTCGGCATTGGCTAAGCACTTTGGCGTTGCGGTGACCTCGGTCTACGGGTGGGTCGAAAAAGGCAGGATCAGTAAGTCACGGCTTCCCTTGCTTGCCGAATGGTCTGGAAGACCTCTGGATTGGTGGCTGGAAGGTTCAAGCCCTATCGCCGACGAAGAGCTTGAGGAAAACACCCGCATCCTTGCCGAGCTCAGGAATTGGCGGCTGCGCGCCAGTTCGCGCTCCCAGGCGGTGATCGATCAACTGTGCGTGCTGGCCCAGGCCAACGCGTTGAGGGAGGAAGATTGGACGCTCATCGAACAGACGGCGGCGCACCTGCGGTCGCGGCGCTGACCAGCGCCAATGAAGCAGTCTTTGCGCCGCCGCCCCGGCTGGTGCGCCGGCTGGTGCTCAACGAGGGTGCCACGCGCGTCATGCGTGCCAGCGAAGAGCACAAGAGCGACGAGCTGTGGCAGGGCGATGCCTACGACGACGCGCAGCCTGAGGGCGCTCCCGTGCCCGTGTACTTTCGCATCGGCGAGCCGCGCGTCCTGGTCGCCGAGCTGGTGTGCGGCTGCATGGCCCACCGGCTCGGCCTGCCCGCGCCAGAGGTGTTCGTACTGTCTATCCCTGAGGGCGCGTTGCACGGCTCTTCTCGCGTGCCAAAAGGCCAAGGCGCTGTGTGCGTGGCCACGCACGATCTGGGCGGCGAGACGTTCGGCCAGTTTCTGGATGCCAATGCCGATGCGGCCGTGAAGCTGCTGCGCGACTGGCCCGACCTGGGGCGGGTAATCGCCTTCGACGAGTGGACGGCCAACATCGACCGCAACCTGGACAACATCATCTACTCGCTGGCCACGCTGCACATCATCGACCATGCCGAGGCCTTCGGCGGCGCGTGCCAAGAAGTACTGCCGCTGGCCCAGTTGGCCAGCTTGCAATTGCCCAACAAGCTGATTGGGCTGCTGGGAGCGCTGCGTGCCAAGAGCTGCCATGCCATCCTGGCGGAGCTGCACACCTGGCTGGGTGAAACCGCAGCCTGTCTCGACGTGCACGAAGTCATCACGCACGCGCAAACGCGCCAGTGGCAGGAGCCCGAGAAAGATGGGGAGTTAGTAGACTTCCTGCGCCAGCGCCTCCCCATCACACACGCCCTGCTATGCCAACAACTGGGACACCCGCAACTCGCCCTGAAGGCGTGAGTGGCCATGCGCCGCAGCGCGCACGCGGCTGGCGCGCGGTCATTGAGTTTGCCCCCAAGCCCACCTCGCCCGAGCGCATCATCGCCGGCGTGGTGGTGCGCACGGAAGACGGCCACGTGCAAAGCCTGTGCGCCGTGGACGAGCGCAAAGCCCAGCACGCCTATGGACATTCGGGTAAGGCGCTGCACGCGGTGGCGCAGCAGCTGTGCATGTCGCTCGCCAGCCATTGGCAAGCAACGCCTGACACGCAAAGCTGGAGGCCCCCCTTCGCCCACGCCCGCCTGGCCCATGTGTCGCGCTTTTCAGCGGCCACTGCGCTCGAAGGGCTGCAACTGATGCTGGCCCGCACCAGCACCTTGTACACCCTCTTCAGTGCATATGAGCTTGAGCAGCAAGTGCGCAGCCAAGGCATCGTGGAGCGCGTGCGCGCGCTGGTGCGAAAAGACCCCAACGCCAAGCACTTGGCACGCCGCTTCGGCCGCGAACTCAACGTGCACGGCGAGGCGCAACCCATGCGGGTGGATTTTCTCGGGCAGCACTATGCGTGCTACTTCCTCCAGATCACACACAGCGCCCGGGGCATCGAAGCCAGCACCGACCGCGCCTACGGCAAGCTCTACGAATTGCAGGCGCTGCGCCGCCTGGTGAAAAAACCACGCAAGGGGCTGGGCCTGCTGGACGAGGAGCGGCCCGACACCTTCGAGCTGCTGATGATCGGCAACACCTCCGACGCTGTGCAACGCCGCGCCATCAAACAGGTGGAGGCACTGGCCGATCGCGGAGAAGTATTGGCCCGCGTAGAGCCTTCCGCCGTGGCTGCCGCACAGCGCGTCAGCGCGCTGGAGCGCCGCGCCGCATAGGCCTGCCAGCAGCCAGCGGCGCTACACCATCGGGCGAAAGTAGCCCTTGATGCACTGCGTGTTGCGCACGCAAATTTGGATGTGCGTGTGGGTGCGAAAGCCCGAGGTGGAATAGATGGGGCGCCCTTCCAAGAAGGGGCCGCGGACTGAGTCATAGCTTGGCAAATGCTGATCTTCGCGCAACTGATGTGCGGTCTTGATTACCAGGCAATCGAGCAGGCGCCCGCCTTTGTCAGGCGTGGGCCCCACGTTCCTGGGCAGCTTTTGGCCCGTACTGCGGTACATCTTCTTGAGCACCACATGTGCATGGCGTAGCTGCTGCATGGCGCTCAAATCAAACAGGTCCAGGCACAGGCGCAAGTCGATGATTGCACCGATCACGGCAGGCGTCTGGATCTTGCCCTCGCGCTGGCGCTCGCACGCCCAGTCCAGCGCGCGCGCATAGTTGCCTTCCCAAAAATAGATGCCGCTGCCCAGCCAGTCATAGTCCTTCTCGGAAGGCTTCAAGTGGGCTGGCGCATCGGCACACAGGATGCGGTCGGCCGTGGCCTTGTCGCAGCCGTGAAACCCCAGGATGAAGCTGGGCTGGTACTCATACAGCGGGGCCAGCGGCTGCATCAGGCGCGGTAGGCCTTCTTGACATTGCCCCTGGCGTCCATGATGCCTGCGCGCTGCAGGAAGGCAATGGCCTCCTCCTTGGAGCTTTTGCTCATCTTGCGGGCGTACTGCTTGAGCTGCTCCAGCTCCTGCTCGCGCGTCGCCGGCGGCATCGCGGCCACCTGAAGCTTTGTTTGCCGCCGCACTTTGGGCGCCTTCGCCCGAGGCGCTGCCGTCTCATGTTCCACCATGGCCCATCCTCCAGCGCAGTTGTCGTTGATATGAAAAACATGGGCTGCCCCCTGGGCAGCCTGTCGTGCTTCTGCCGGCCTGCGCTACGCACGGCGGACACAAGGTGCATTGTTGTGCAAAACGCGCCAGGAAGCAAAACTTTAGTTAGTCTATGACTTGTTTTTAATAAGTCATAAGATTACTATTGCCCCGCGCGCCATCCCGGCGCTTCGGAGGCACCATGCAACCCCTTCCCCCCAGTGCACACGCGTGCACTTCGCCCTGTGCGCGCACCTCAATCAGGCACGTGCTGCTTCCACTCTCCAGTGCGCTGCAGTCGATCAATCTCGCGGATGACGCGGGCATTCATGTAGTCCAGATTGCCCTCCATCCGCAGCCGCACGCTGCTGCACGTCTCGCAGTGCAGTGCGATGCGCCTGGGATGGTCAAAGTTCGGCACGAGGGTTTCATAGACCAGCCGCGTGTCGCAGGCGGGGCAGTAGCCACTCACGTGGCTGGGAAGGCCTGACGTGGGCAGCCAGCGCCACAGTACCCCCAGGAAGCTCAGCTGGTGGAAGCGCCAAGTGCTGTCCTTCCTGCTGCGCCACTGGCGCCGCGCCCAGCGCAGGCAGGCCAACGCCGCCGCCAGACTGATCACGTACGCCAGCCAATTCGGCCAGCTGGACTGGGCCATCAAGTGCGTCCACAGCGACAGCCACGTCTGGTGGAGCCAGGACCATAGTGGCTTGAGCAGCCCGCTGAACCACAAAAAAAGCGCGCCCCCTGCCGCGCCCGCAGCGCCCTTTCCCAGTGCGCCCAGCAATCCGTCTTTTTCAGATGCCATGCCTGCCTCCCAAGAGGTCAAGCATAGCAACCACCCCCGCGCTTAACGGCGCCGTCAGCGGCACTTCGGAGGCACCATGCAACCCCTTCCCAATCCCGCGCAACCTTGCGCTCCATCCCCCGCTCCGCTGGCACCAGACCAGCGCCACCCAGACGCCGCCAGCGCCCGGCTGTGCGTGGACTGCGCACATGCCGGCAAGGAAGGCGCGCGCGACCCGCTGAAGTGCCGTCATCCCAACAACGGCTTCAGCCTTGTCACAGGTCTCCCTTTGCGCAGCTCGGCTTGGGAGATGCGGGCGGGCAATTACGGCCGCTCCCAGTGCGGGCCAGAAGGCAGCTGGTTCAGTCCTCGGACAGCCGATCAGCCAGATCTGACAGCGTCGCTTTGACTTGCAGGGAAACGGCATGCAGCGCGCGGACATGGTCGCCCAGGTACCACTTGGTCATGCCTGCCAGATGTTCGGCGGCGATGGTTTGCATGTAGCCGGCCACCAGGGCTGGATGCCTGACGGCTGTCCCCGGGCCGAACTTCTCGTCAATGTCTTCCACCGCGCTGTCGAGGTGTTTGCGTGCGCTCACGCGCGCGCCTGCCTCCAACTCTTCCAGTCCAGGCACCCATTCTTTTTCCATTTCCATCTCCGCTTGAGGTCAAAACGGCCATTGTCACCCGCGCCCTTGCGGCGCCTTGGAGGCACCATGCAACCCCTCTCCCCCAGTGCACACGCGTGCACAAAGATCACGTTCGAGGTCCATCTCGACCGCCTGGCCAGCTACACCGACGAGTGCATCGCCCAGCTGTGGCACATCAGCCAGGCCAACCCGGCGCCCTTCGGTGACCGGCAAGCCTGCGACTTCGCCGAGCAGGTAGGCCGCGAGATCATCCGCCGCTTCGTCGCCGCCCAGCCGCCCGCGCTGTGGGCGCACCAGGGGCGCCACATTCGGACGCGGCAGGGCGGTGCCGCATGACCGCCCCCAACTGGCTCACGGCCATCGCCCTCTCCCTCGTCATCGGCGCCTGCGCCGCCTGGGCTGATGCCGCGCCCGAGGCCGGCGGCGCCGCCAGCCTGCAGGCGGCACAGGAAGACGCCGCCGCCCTGGCCAGCCGCGACTGGGCGGGCCGCCAGGTGTGCGCCGGCCGCGCGTTTGAGTGGGTGGACGACAAGACCCTTGTCTGCCATCGCAAGGCGCAGCCATGAGACGCGTGGCGCTGATCGCCCTGGCGCTGCTGGCCTGGCTGCTGGTGGCCGCCGCAGCCATGGCCTTGCTTGCCCTGCAGGCCAACCACCCGCGCGTGCTGCAGCTGCTGCACGGCGCTACCCGCTGACACACCCCGCATTGCACAGGAGGCACCGATATGCACACGTGTGCACCACATCCCCGGCACCAGCAGCAAGAGCATCCCGGCGCCGACCTGTTTGGCGGCGTGCCGCCGGCTCTGCTGGAGTTCGCCGGCACGCTGGCCGCCGCGCCCGTCATCCGCACCCGCAGCGAGCAGGGCCGCCCCGTGCCCGTGCTGTGCGTTGAGCTGCACGGCGTGGGGCCCCGCGGCAACACCGTGCACGCCGAACTGCCCTTTGCCGAGGAAGAGCGCCGCGCCACCGAAGCCTGCGCCGCGGCCCTGCAGCCCGGGCAGCGCGTCATCGTCACCACCGCCGCCAACACCTTGCGGCTCAACCTGCCACGGGCCCTGTCCGTGGCACCCGCCGCCGAATGAAAGCACCGCCCATGCCACAAACCAAGACCATCACCATCCACATCACCGAAGCGGCCGGCGGCCTGGTGACGGTGCTGACCAGCGCCGCCCAGCCCATCCCCGGTGCGCGTCTGTCGCCGGCAGAAGCGCTGGCCACCGACATGCTGGCCGTCTGCAACCACCGCGCACGCGCCGTGCACTACTGGCAAGGCCGCGACCAGATGCTGGAGCTGGTGCGCGACCTGGTCGACCCCGAGGCCTTCGGCTGGGCGGTGACCGAAGAGGTGCGCCGCCGTGCCTGCCGTGTGCTGGGCATTGAGCGCGCCCAGGGAGCGTTTGCATGACCGGCACGCGCAAGACCAACGCCTGGGCGGGGCGCACCGTGCGCATCTGCCCCACCGCCACCGTTGCCTATGGCCAGCCGCACCCGCACGCCGGCGCGCACGGCCTGGTGCTGGACGTGCCGCCCACGGGCGACTGCTACAGCGTGCGGCTGCGCGACGGCAGCGTGATCAATGCCGGCGTCAGCGTGCTGCTGCCCGATGGGCCGGCCGCAACGATGCACCTCTGGCCCGTGCCGCACGCAGGCACGCGCCCCGCGGGCGGCCATCCTGCCGGGCAGCAGCCCCTGAACCATGCCACCAGCCGCGCCCCCCTGCGGCTTCAGGGCCCGTTGCTGCGCGCCGGCGCCGCCGACGCCGCCCGCGTGCCCTCGCGCGTGGGCGCGCGCCTGCACCATGCCTGCGGCCGCGTGACGGACCTGCAGGGCAACCCTTTGACCCGGGAGTAAGCCATGACGACCGACATGCATGACACCGTGACCGCACCCCTGCCCACGCCCAGCGCTGGCCCGCAAATGCGCATGGTGGAGGTGGCGTTGATCGAGGAGAGCACCACCAACCCGCGCAAGCATTTCGACCAGCCCAAGCTGCAGGAGCTGGCCGACAGCATCGCCGCCACCGGCGTGCACCAGCCCATCCTGCTACGGCCGCTGCCCGGCCATCGCGTGCCCGACACGTGGGGGTTTCGCCGCAAGGGCGCGCCGCTGCCCGAGTACGAGCTGGTCGCCGGCGCCCGCCGCCTGCGCGCCTGCCGCCTGGCCAGGGTGGCCGAGGTGCCCGCCATGATCCGCGAGCTGACGGACGAACAGGCGCTGGAGATCCAGGTCATCGAGAATCTGCAGCGCGAGGACGTGACCGAGCTGGAGGAGGCCGAAGGCTATGAGGTGCTGATGCGCACCAGCGCCATCACGGCCGACCAGGTGGGCGCCAAGATTGGCAAGAGCCGCAGCTATGTGTATGCCCGGCTGAAAATCCTGGAGTTGTGCTACGAGGCGCGTGAGGCGCTGCGCGAGGGCACGATCGATTTCAGCAAGGCCCTGCTGATCGCGCGCATCGCCAATGAGGGCCTGCAGCGCAAGGCGCTGGCCTACTGCACCCGGCCCAGGTGGGACGGTGGGCGGCCCAGCTACCGAGAATGCGCCAGGCACGTTCAGGAAGAGTACATGCTCAAGCTGGATGCCGCCCGGTTCAGGATCACGGACGCCAGTTTGATGCCCGCGGCCGGCAGCTGCCGCGAATGCGTCAAGCGCACCGGCGCCAACCCCGACCTGTTCGCCGACGTGGGCAGTGCAGACGTGTGCACCGACCCTGCCTGCTACCGCGCCAAGGAAGAGGCCCACGCCGCAGCCATCAAGCGCGAGGCTCTGGCGCGCGGCCAGCACATCATTGAGGGCCGCGAAGCCAAGGCCCTCATGCCCAACAGCTGGAGCAACGAAGTCAAGGGCTACCTGCGCTTGGACGACAAACGCGACAGCCCGACCGACAAGCCGCTGCGCAAGCTGATCGGCAAGGCTATGGAACAGCAAGGCATACAGCCCACGCTGGTGGCCAATCCGCACCAGGATGGGCAGCTGGTGGCCGTGCTCACCCATGATCAGGTGGAAGGCCTGCTCAAGCACGCTGGTGCTGCCGAGGCCGCCGCAAAGATCGACGAGCAGGCCCGGCAGGAAGCCCAGCACGCCAAAAGCCGTGCGAATGCCGATGCCAAGCAGGCTTACGAAACGCAATGGCGTTGGGATTTGCTGGCGAGCACCTGGCAGCAAATCAAAGACGGCACCCACGAGGCGCCCAGCGATGCGGTGATGCGCCTGATAGCCACCAACATGGCCCGCGCATACAACCAGGATCGCGCCAAACGCCTGTGCAAGCTGTTGGACCTGGGGAAGGTCGCCCCCCAGGCCGGGCTGCTGCAGTACATCGCCGACACCGACGCACCTGGCGACGTGCTGCAGCTGCTGGTCATGTTCGGCGACGTTGAGTACCGCCACTGGCTGGGCCGTGACGATAACGAGGGCCTGATGCTGGTAGCCGGCGACTACGGCGTGGACCCGGCGGCCGTGAAGGCCAAGACCAAAGCCAACCAGCGCGCCGCTGCCAAAGCCCAGGCCGAGCGAGAAGCCGCCAAAGCTGCCGCTCCAAAGCCCGCCCTACCCCGTGGCCCCGCTGCGCCCGCCCCCGCAGTGCGCGGTGTTGGCAAAGCCAAAAAGGCCCCGGCTGCGCGCGCCGGCGCCGAGTCGCCCAAGACCTCCGCTGCGCATGCCAGCGCCCAGATAGCCGACGCGCTGGCGGCGCTGGAGGAGGGCCAGGACGTGGCGCCTGCGGCGCAAAGCGACGAGGCGCCGCCTGTCCCTTCCGGGCAGGCGGCGGGCGTTGCGCCCGGAGCCTCGCCCAGCGCCTTTGCCCCGGCGGCCAAGCCGGCCGGCGCACCCCAGGCCAGCGCCGCGCCCACGGCCGCCTCCCGTGCCGCGCCCGATGGGCGGGGCAGTGCAGACGTGTCCGATGGGGCAGCAGCAAAGCCCGCGGTGATCGCCGTTGGCCTGCGCGTGCGCATCAACGGCACCGCCACCGGCAAGCAGCAAAAGCCCTGGATCGACCACGAAGGTCTGGTGGTGGCCCAGCTGGGCGACCGTGCCTGGAGCATCGACATTGAGCGCAGCAAGCGCTGCGGCCCCAAGCGCGTGGTGTTCGACCAGAGTGAGCTGGAGGTGCTGCAGTGAGCCGCGTATTCGCTCCCCTGCCCGGCAGCCGCCAGCAGCGACGCCTGGAGGCCCGGACCGCGCGCCGTGCGTCGGCGCCGCAACGCAAGGCCCCAATCTGTCTGGACACTATGCAGCTGGTGCGCCGCAATGCCACCAGGCTGACGCCGGCCGAAGTCGCCGACACCATGGACGCCCCGCGCCAGTGCGCTGCCCGCATCCGCGAGGGCGTGGCCGCCGAGGATCACCACACGGTGCTCTACACCACGCTGTTGATCGCCCAAGGCATCGAGGCCAGCGGCATCGTGCGCGGCCTGCATGAGCATTTGTCCAGCGCCCTGCAGGCCATGGACGCCATCCGCGGCCGCGCGCTCGCCACCGGCGCTTGGCGCTGCACGGCGCTCTACCACTACGAGCTGGACGCGATCAACACCGCGCTGGACCTGCACGAGTTCCAGCTCCAACAGCTCAGCGCCGGCGAGCTGCACGATGTGGCCGCCCGGTTGATCAATCGCACCTTGTCCACCAGCGGCGCAGTGGCGCGCACCGACTCCCAATCCCTGGGCCTGACGGCCACACGTGAGGCAACTCCATGAGCCACCCTCAACGCCCCGCCCTGCCAAAACCCGCTTACGTGCATTACGAGCGCGGCTTCGTGCATGACAACGAATGCGAGTGCTACAAGGCTGAGCAGATGCACGCGTATTACGACCTGGGCCGTGCCGACACCGCCCAGGCCACGCCTGTGGCCTACGCTGCATTTGCCGACAACGGCAACATCAGGATCTGGTCGCAGCAGCCGCTCAATGCGCCAGGCGTGGTGCCGCTGTTCACGCGGCCGGCGCCCGATGCCGAAAACCCGGCATCGCCCCAGCACCCCGACGACGCGGCCGTGGACCGCTTCGCAGCCGCCATGAAAGCCAAGCTGGCGGCCGCCCGCGCCAAGGGCCGCGGCGGCCGGAACGATCCCGAGCGCTGCCCCACCACAGACCTGCAAATCGACCTGCGCAAGCACGTCCACAAGGGCGACCCGGTGGACGTGGGCAACTTCGCCATGAAGCTGCACCAGCGCAGCGCCGGCACTACGCTGCCACCGCTGTCGCAGGACCTACTGCAGGCCATCAAGTCGGCACCGCCCGGCACCAGCGTCATCGAGCACGGGGGCCGGCCCATCTTCATATCGCGCGAAGGCGACGACCCAGCCACGCTGCTGGTAGGCCAGCATGACTACAGCGAGCTGCAGGCGCAGGTAGTCAAGGTGGCCTACCAGGCCGGCGAGATTACGCTGCAGATGTTTGACGGCGCTGAGGTTCCGCAGGACCTCGCCGCCGGTGCCGTGGTGGACATGCTGTACACGTCCGAGAAAGACGATGCAGGACACGATCAACGCTGACCAGTGCGCAGCGCTGCTGCAGTGCACGCCCGAAACCGTGGAGGAGCTGACTCGCAAGGGCGAGCTTCCCGGGGTCAAGTTCGGCCGCGGCTGGATCTACGTCAAGAGCGACCTGTTGGCCTACCTGGCCGAGAAAGGTCGGCGCGAAGCCGAGGAGCGCCGCAGCCAGTTTGCCGAGCGCTGCGGCACCCCGGCGCCACTGGCCAGCTTGGTCAAGCCACGCCGGCAGGCGCCGCCGGCGCTACCGCAGCCTCCCAAAGGCGCGCCGTCAGGTCCTCGGCCCGGAAGCTTGCATATCGCTGCGCCATGACGCTACCCGGCTTCCACCCCATGATCTTGTTGAGCTCCTCCAAGCGGAACAGCCATAGGCCCCGCGCATCCTTGAGCTCCAGCCAGCGGCAGGTGGCCTCGTGGCGCAGGTCATGGGCGTGCAGGCCTTCGATCCCCATGTACTCAAACGCGAGGCGGAAGCGGAAGGACAGCCGCTGGCTGACCGTTTTCTCGCCCTTGACCCCCTCCTCCTCCATGAACGGAAACAGCCACGCCTGCGGCAGCATGGGCCGCGTGGCCAGGTAGTCGGCCAGGGCGGCGTGCACCTCTGGCCGCATGGGCACGTCGCGCCAGCTCACGGCGCCGCGCCACTGCTTGGAGCACTGCACGCGCATGACCTTGCGGTCCATGTCCACTTGGTGACGCCGCAGCGTGTAGGCCTCCTTCAGGCGCAGCCCTGAGTTGACGAGCAGTAGGTACAGCGTCAGCAGCGCGTTGCCCCCTTTGAGCTGCAGGCCGCGCGGACGGTCTGGCCGCTCATAGCCCGACAGCACCCGCACGATCTTTTCCTCTTCGTCCGGCTGCAGCCGCCGGTCGCGCTCCACGTTGACCTTGGGCTGCTGGCCCTTGGCCACCACCAGCTTGGCCTCTGCGTCGCTATACCGCGAGTAGCCCCGGGGCAGCAAGCGCACCGGGCTGGCCAGCTGCAGGCCTGGGTGGTGACGCAGGTATTCGTCGATCGCCCGCCCCAGGGCCTGTATGCGCTGCTTGATGCTGGTGGGCGACAGGTTCTTGTCCACCTTGAGCTGCCGCAGGTAGCCGGTCAGCCAAGTGTAGTCGGCCTCGGCCAGCTTGACGCTGCCCACCTCCTGCGAGAGTTTTTTGAGCGTGCCAATCTGCGTGGGCGCGGCAAAGCCGCTTTCGGACCACTCGCCCAGCACGCGCACCAGGCGCACGCTGCTGGCCGGGCCGGGTGGTTGCGTCAGGGCTACCGGCGGCTGCAAGCCGGCGCCTTTCATCAGCTTCCACTGCTGCGCGTACTCGACCGCTTCCTGCTCCGAGTCGAACGAAAAGTATTTGCGACCGCCCGGCAGTGCTGGATGCCTTAATGCGATCTCCCATTTGCCAGATGGCTTTTGACGTGGCTTGGCCATGATCCCCCCGTTTTGGACCGGACGGATCATCGCATGGACTTATGGAGTTTCAGCCGCCGTTTTGTGGCGGCCGGCAAGCCATTTCAATCGACTTGAGGGCCGTAGATGGATGCGGTAATGACGTAAATTATTGATTTTAAAAGATTTAATCAATAAACCTAAACCACATGGACGAATACAAGATCGAACTCATCGAACGCAAGAGCGATTCCAGCGCGGGCACCAGCCTGCGTTGAAGACTACGTTTTTATAGCTGCAAGTCGTTTATGGGTAACGGCTTCAGCCGGTTTTCACGGTATTTTTTGGCCGCAAGGCGCAGGCCTCGCGTGCCAGTGCCGTAATGCGTGCCCAGTCCCTGTCTTCCAGTGCCTGCGTTGGCACCAGCCAGGAGCCCCCGACACACGCCACGTTGCCCAGAGCCAGCAGCGACGGCGCGTTGTCGGGCTGCACGCCGCCCGTCGGACAGAAGACGACCTCCGGAAACGGCCCCTGCCAAGCCTTGAGCAGCCCGACGCCACCGGCCTGCATGGCCGGAAAGAATTTGAGCGCAGACAGCCCCGCCTCCTGCGCCGCCAGGATTTCGCTGGCCGTCGCAACCCCGGGCAGCCACGGCAGCCCCAGCTCCGCACAGGTTCGGGCCAGACCCAGGGTAAACCCTGGGCTCACGGCGAATGCCGCGCCCGCGCGCTGGGCGGCTTCGGCCTCAGCACCCGTGCGCACGGTGCCGACACCCGCGACGGCCTCGGGCACCTCCTGCACCATGGCGCGCACGCAATCGAGCGCCACCGGAGTGCGCAACGTCACTTCCAGCATCCGGATGCCGCCCGCCACCAGGGCACGCGCCAGGGGCACTGCATGGCGCAGCTCATGCAGCACGATGACCGGAATGACCGGTGCGTCGTGCACCACGTCCAGCGCGGTCAATTTCTTGGGGATCACAGCCATGTGCAGGCCCCCTCTTCCGCCCCCAGGGCGTTCCTTCGAAAGCCGGCAAACAGTTCGCGTCCCAGACCATGGCTGCTGTCCTCGGCCTGCGCAGCAGGCAGCATGGCCGGCTCGCGCGCCAGCCATTCTTCGGCGCTGACCAGCACTTCCAGCGTGCCAGCCACGGCATCGAGCCGGATGCGGTCACCGTCGCGCACCCTGGCCAGCGGCCCACCGGCCAGGGCCTCTGGCACCAGGTGGATGGCCGCAGGCACCTTGCCCGAGGCGCCACTCATGCGGCCGTCCGTCACCAGCGCCACGCGGTGGCCCTTGCCCTGCAACACCGCCAGCGGCGGCGTCAGCTTGTGCAGTTCGGGCATGCCGTTGGCCTGCGGGCCCTGCCAGCGCACCACGCAGACCATGTCGCCGTCGAGTTCGCCGGAATGAAAGGCCGCCAGCAGTGCCGCCTGCGAGTCGAAGACCCGCGCCGGCGCCTCGATGACGTGGTTGCCGGGTGGCACGGCCGACACCTTGATCACGCTGCGCCCCAGATTGCCGGTCAACACCTTGAGCCCGCCGGTCGGGCTGAACGGTTCGGCCGCCGGGCGCAGCACGCTGTCGTCGCCGCTGCTGCCCACGGGTTGCCAGTGCAGGCCGACGCCCTCCCCGCCGCTGGGCACCTGGGTGTACTCACGGATGCCGCCTGCGCGCACGGTGAGCACGTCCTCATGCATGAGACCGGCGTCCAGCAGCTCCCGAATGACGTAGCCCGGCCCGCCCGCGGCCTGGAAGTCGTTCACGTCCGCGCTGCCGTTGGGATAGACGCGCGCCAGCAGCGGCACGACGGCCGAGAGTTCGGAGAAATCCTCCCAGTCGATGGCGATGCCGGCCGAGCGCGCTACGGCCACCCAGTGGATCAGGTGGTTGGTCGAGCCGCCGGTGGCCAGCAGCGCGACCATGGCGTTGACGATGGCGCGCTCATCCACCAGGCGCCCGATGGGCGGGCAGCGCCACTCTGCCCCGCCCAGCGCCGTGCGCACGGCCTCGCGCGTAAGCTCCAGGCGCAATTCCTGCCCCGGGTTGACGAAGGCCGTTCCCGGCACGTGCAGGCCCATGGCCTCCAGCAGCATCTGGTTGCTGTTGGCCGTGCCGTAGAAGGTGCAGGTGCCCGGCGCGTGGTAGGCCGCCATCTCGGCCTGCAAGAGCTCGTCGCGCCCCACCAGGCCCTGGGCGGCCTGCTCGCGCACCTGCGCCTTGGCGCTGTTGGACAGCCCTGAAGGCATGGGCCCGGCCGGCACGAACACGGTGGGCAGGTGGCCGAAATGCAGGGCGCCGATCAGCAGGCCCGGCACGATCTTGTCGCACACACCCAGCATCAGGGCCGCGTCGAACACGTCGTGGCTCAGGGCGACGGCGGTGGCCATGGCGATCACGTCGCGCGAGAACAGCGACAGGTCCATGCCCGCCGCCCCCTGCGTGATGCCGTCGCACATCGCCGGCACGCCGCCAGCCACCTGGGCGGTGGCGCCCTGGCGGCGCGCTTCTTCCTTGATGACGCGCGGGTAGTGCTGCAGCGGCTCGTGGGCCGACAGCATGTCGTTGTAGGCCGTGACGATGCCCAGGTGGGGCCCGCGCTCGACCACGATACGCAGCTTGTCGTTGCCGGGCAGACCGGCCACCGAGTGCGCGATGTTGGCGCAGCCCAGCCGGTCCAGGCCCGGCTCGCGGCGCACATAACTGTCCAGGCGCTCCAGATAGGCGCCGCGTGAGGTGGCGCTGCGCTGGCGGATGCGTTCGGTGGTGCGCAGGATGGCTTCGTGCAGGGGCATGGCGGGCAGACTCCGGGAAATGGCTGGGCCGCTCGATGGTAGTGCCGCGGGGCGCCAGGGTCTGTAGGCCGTCCGCGTCTGCTGCCGGGATGAAAAAAGCCCGGCGGTGCCGGGCTCGTCTTCAGGGTGAGGCGATTTTCAGGGGGCGAAGGTCACTTCCACCCGGCGCGCCTCGGCGTCGTTGGCGCCGCCCAGCATCAGCTCGGGCTTTCGGAGTTCGACCTTGTCCTCGGGCACGCCCAGGGAGATGAGCGCGTCGCGTACTGCCACGGCGCGCTGCCGGGCAAGCTCGGCATTGGCCTCGGGGTTGCCCGTGGCGTCGTGGTAGCCCGACACCGCGATGGAGCGGCCCTGGTCCCTGATGCCAAGGGCCATGCCGGCCAGCGCATCCCTTGCTCCGGTGGCCAGTTGTGCCTTTCCGGAAGCGAAGTAGAACCGGACGGTGTCGCCCTCGACCACGACGGAGGCCTCATCGGCCGTGGAGGCCGGGGCTGTCTGCTGGGCCGCGCCCGCCGGTGTGCCTGCAATGCCACGCTGGTAGACCACCACGCCCACGACGGTGGAGATGACCAGCGTGATCAGGATCAGAAGAAATCCGAGCGCAAAACGCTGCTGGCCGTCGTCGTCGGAACTGTTGAAGGACATGGTGCTCACTCCCGTGAATAATCAGAGCGTCAAGTGGATGAAACCCGCCATTGTAGAGTTGCCCGCCATGCTCGCCCCCTCCCGTCCCGATCGCGATCCTGCCCCCATGCTCGAGCGAATGTTCGCCGAGTGGGGTGGCAAGGACGATCTGTGGATCTTCGGCTACGGCTCGCTCATCTGGCGACCTGACTTTGCCTTCGCGGAGCGCCGCCCTGCCCTGGTGCACGGCTGGCATCGCGCACTCAAGATGTGGAGCCGCGTCAACCGCGGCACACCCGAATGCCCGGGTCTGGTCTTTGGCATGCTGCCCGGCGGCAGTTGCCGCGGCATGGCCTACCGGGTCGAGCGCAGCGAGGTGCCAGTCATGCTGCCGCCGCTGTGGCAGCGCGAGATGGTGCTGGGCGTCTATGACCCGCGCTGGCTCGTCTGCCGCACCGCGCAGGGGCCTGTGCGCGCCCTCGCCTTCACGCTGTCGCGCAAGAGCCCGAGCTACACCGGCGTGCTGCCCGACGCGCACTACCGCCTCATCTTCGAACAGGCGCAGGGCATCTACGGCAGCACGCGCGACTATGCCCAGACCACTCACGCCGAATTGCTGCGACTGGGCATCCACGACCGTGCGCTGGCCCGGCTGCTGGCCCTGTCCGCCACGCCCGACTGAACGCTTGCTTGCTCCACAATCGCGCGCATGAGCCACACGCCCCTGTCCACCACCATCGCCGCCCTGCGCAAGAGCTACGAACGCGCCGAACTGGGCGAGGACGCCTCGCACGCCGACCCGCTGCGCCAGTTCGACCAGTGGCTGGGCGAGGCGCTCGCGGCCCAGGTGCCCGAGCCCAACGCCATGACGCTGGCCACCGTCGGCAGCGACCTGCGCCCCAGCACGCGCGTCGTGCTCATCAAGGGCTACGACGAGCGCGGCATCGTCTGGTACACCAACTACGACAGCCGCAAGGGGCGGGAGCTGGCCGCCAATCCGCACGCGGCGCTGCAGTTCCACTGGGTCGAGCTCGAACGCGTGGTGCGCATCGAAGGCCGGGTCGAGCGCGTGAGCGACGCCGAGAGCGACGCCTATTACCAGAGCCGGCCGCTCGACTCGCGCATCGGTGCCTGGGCCAGCCCGCAGAGCCAGGTCATCGCCGGCCGCAGCGTGCTGGTGGCGGCCGCGGCGCGCTATGGCGCGCAGTTTTTGCTGCAGCCGCCGCGCCCGCCGCACTGGGGCGGCTTTCGCCTGCAGCCCGACCGCTGGGAGTTCTGGCAGGGCCGCAAGAGCCGGCTGCACGACCGGCTGCGCTACCGGCTCGATGGCGAGCAGTGGGTGCGCGAGCGCCTGGCGCCCTGAGCGCGCCTTACACCACGACCGGCTCGGGCTCCAGCCGGATGCCAAAGCGCTCATAGACGCTGGTCTGGATGGCGCGCGCCAGCGTCATCACCTCGCCGCCGGTCACGCTGCATTCGGGCGTGCCCCGGTTGACCAGCACCAGGGCCTGCCTGTCGTAGACACCGGCGCGCCCGACCGACTTGCCCTTCCAGCCACAGGCGTCGATCAGCCAGCCGGCGGCCAGCTTGAAACGCCCGTCCGGCAGCACGTAGTGCACCACCTTGGGGTCGCGCGCAATGATGTCCTGGCACTGCTCGGGCGTCACCGTCGGGTTCTTGAAGAAACTGCCGGCATTACCCACCACAGCCGGATCGGGCAGCTTGGCGCGGCGGATCTCGCACACCCAATCGAACACTTGCTGCGCCGTGGGCTCGGCGATGCCTGACTCTAGGCGCTTGCGCTCCAGCTCCAGGTAGCCCAGCTCCGGCCGCCAGCTTTTTTGCAGCACAAAACGCACGTGCGTGATGATGGCGCGCCCGGCCAGCCCCATGCCGCGCACGGCCGCCAGCGGCTGGGTGGCGCCAGCGGGCACCGGGGGCGGGCGGTGCTTGAAGACCGAGTCGCGGTAGCCGAAGCCGCACTGCGAGGCGTCCAGATCGAACGGCTGCCCCGTGGCCAGGTCCACGGCCGACAGCGAGTGGAAGCGGTCCTGCAGCTCGACGCCGTAGGCGCCGATGTTCTGTACGGGCGCTGCACCCACGGTGCCGGGAATCAGCGCCAGGTTCTCCAGGCCAGGCCAGCCCTGCGCCAGGGTCCAGGCGACGGTTTCATGCCAGACCTCGCCCGCACCGGCCTCGACGATCCAGGCACGCTCGGTCTCCCGCACCAGGCGCAGGCCCTTGATCTCCATCTTGAGCACGACCGGCCTGACGTCGCCTGTCAGCACGATGTTGCTGCCCCCGCCCAGCACGAACATGGGCTGGCTGCGCAGCGTCTCGTCGGCCACCACGTCCCGCAGGTCCTGCAGGCTGCGGATGCGCACCAGCGTATGTGCGCGCGCCGCAATGCCGAAGGTGTTGCACCCCTGAAGCGATACGTTTTTCTCGACTAACATCCCGCCAATTGTCGCACCCGCCTTTTTGCCCTGCGGCCCTCACCCTTTGCCCCAAGGTACCGTCATGCCCTCTTTTGATACCGTCTGTGAAGCCAATTTCGTCGAAGTGAAGAACGCCGTGGAGAACGCCTCCAAGGAGATCGCCACGCGCTTCGATTTCAAGGGCACCTCCGCCGCCGTCGAGCTCAAGGACAAGGAGATCACCCTGTTCGGCGACGCAGAGTTCCAGCTGCAGCAAGTGGAAGACCTGCTGCGCGGCAAGCTGGCCAAGCGCAACGTGGACGTGCGCTTTCTCGACGTGCAAAAGCCCCAGAAGATCGGTGGCGACAAGCTCAAGCAGGTGGTCAAGGTCAGGAACGGCATCGACAGCGAGCAGGCCAAGAAGATTCAGCGGCTCATTAAGGACAGCAAGATGAAGTTGCAGGCCGCCATCCAGGAGGAAAAGGTGCGCGTCACCGGCGCCAAGCGCGACGACCTGCAGGCTGCCATGGCGCTGATCCGCAAGGAAGTGGCGGACCTGCCGCTCACGTTCGACAACTTCCGCGATTGACCACGCCCTTCGGGCGCGATGGCACCATGCCCGCCCTGCTCCGCCCGGGCCCTGATCCACGGCCCGACAGCGAATACGAAGACCTGCTGGGCCAATGGTCCGACCTGGAGGCTTTCGTCTCCACGCTGCTGGCGCGGCCGGACTGCGTGCGGGGCTTTGCGTCCAAGGTAGCCCAGGGTGAGCAGTGGCTGGCCGAACTGGTGGCGCATGACGTGGACGCGGCGCTCTACCTCATGTTCCAGCTGGCCACCACCTCCACGGTGGGCTACAGCGCATCGCATGCCCTGGTATGTGCCGCGCTGTGCCACATCCTGGGCCGCGAACTCGCCCTGGCGCCCCATGAGCATTCGAGCCTGGTGCGCGCGGCGTTCACCATGAACATCGGCATGACCGCCCTGCAGGATGAGCTGGCCCTGCAGCAGGCGCCGCTGTCCGCCGCGCAGCAGCGCATCGTGGCGCAGCACGCCGAGGCCGGCCGCGAAACCCTGGAGCGCCTGGAAGTGGCGGATCGCCTGTGGCTGGACGTGGTGGGCCAGCACCACCCGGCAGCCGACGCGGCGCCCCTGCGCCCGGCCCTGCTGCCGCTGCCCGAGCGCCTGGCACGCATTCTGTCCACGACCGATCGTTACGCCGCCATGATCAGCCCACGCAAGTGGCGCCGCGGGCGCAGTGCCACCGACTCGGTGCGCTCCATCGTGGGCGCCGAGGCGCTGGTCGATGACGAGGTGGGCGTGGTGCTGGTGCGCGCGGTGGGGCTGTGCCCGCCCGGCACTTTTGTGCGGCTGGACAACGGGGAAGTCGCTGTCGTGCTGCGCCGCAGCGAACGCGTCAATAGCCCGCTGGTGGCCAGCGTGGTGAGCGCCGACGGCGAAGCGCTGGCCACGCCCTGCCTGCACCGCACGGCCGACGGAGCGGTCCGCATCCAGTCGGCCCTGGCACGCTCGGCAGTGGGGGTCGAGCTGAACCAGCGCACCATGGTGCGCCTGGGCCACTACGCCGCCTCGCACGGTCGCCCTCCCGCGCGCTGAAGCGCGTTGAGGCGCGACGTGGCGGGGACTTAGCCGGTTTTCTTCTTCGCGCCCAGGCGCGATTCGGTGCCCGCCAGCAGGCGGCGGATGTTCTCCCGGTGCCGCCAGGCCAGCAGCGCCGCCATGACGGCGACGGCCAGCCCGACGTGGGCGTCCGCCTGCCAGGCCACGCCACTGCCCAGCAGGTAGAAAAATGGCGCGAACACGGCCGCTACCAGCGAGGCGAGCGACGAATAGCGGAAGAACGCGGCAATGATCACCCAGGTGAGCAATGTGGCCAGACCCAGCCAGCCGCTGATGCCCAGCAACACCCCCGCGGCGGTGGCCACGCCCTTGCCGCCCTCGAACCGGAAGAACACCGGCCACAGGTGCCCGGCAAATGCCCCCAGCGCCACCAGCGCCTGCGTGCCCTCCTCCAGCCCGTGGGGCGCGCCATAGGCACGCACCAGCACCACGGGCAGCCAGCCCTTGAATGCGTCGAAGAACAGGGTGACGACTGCTGCCAGCTTGCTGCCCGAGCGCAGAACGTTGGTCGCGCCGGGGTTCTTGCTGCCGTAGGTGCGCGGGTCCGACAGGCCCATGGCGCGGCTGACGATGACGGCAAACGACAGGGAGCCCAGCAGGTAGGCAGCGACAGTCGCCAGAGCAGGATAGGCAAAGGACACGAGAAAGCTTTCTCGAAAACAGGCAAAAAAGGGGCGCCAGCGGCGCGGCAGCGCACCCGCGGCGCGTGGCATTCTGCCATCCGCCGCGCCTGCCGGCCGCAGCTTCAGGCTGGCTGCGCTGCGACAGGAACGGAACCAGCCCCGAGTGCTCGTTCCTGCGCGGGCTCCCACTCGACGCGGTTGCGCCCGGCGGCCTTGCCGCGGTAGAGCGCAATATCGGCCTCCTGCATGGCCGCATCGAGCCCATCCGGGCTGCGGAAGGCGGGCGACACCCCGATGGTGACCGTGCAGCGCAGGGGCTGGTCCAGTCCGGGCAGCGGCACCGACTCCTGCTCGATGGCGGCGCGCAGGCGCTCGGCCAGCTGCGCCATGGCGCTTTCGTCGCCCGCATCCAGGCAAACCACTGCGAATTCTTCGCCGCCGGTGCGGCTGGCTAGGTCGCCATGGCGCAGGGTGCGGCGCAACACCTGGGCCACCGCGCACAGCATCTCGTCGCCTGCCTTGTGGCCCCAGGTATCGTTAATGCGCTTGAAATGGTCGATGTCCAGCAGCAGTAGGCGCACCGGGCTTGCGGCGCGCGAGCGGAAATGCCCTTCCAGGCCTGCGACCAGGCCACGCCGGTTCAGCAGCTGCGTGAGCGGGTCGCGCGCCGCCGTGGCCCGCAGCGCGTCGGTCAGGCGGCGCAGCACCAGCCAGATCATGCACGGCGCCAGCACCGTGGCGAGGAAGGACATGTAGATGTAGAACACGCTCTGAAAGCGGTGCCTTGCGTCCAGCGCATCCAGCCCGTCCTGCAGCAGGCGCACGCCCTTGAGGGCGTTGAGCACGCCCAGGCCGCAGATGAGGACGGCAAAAAGCGCCATCTCCACCTGCAGATCCCGCGCGATGCGGCGCATGGCATACACCACTGCTGCCGTCATGGCCGCGAAGGTCAGCGCCGAAGCGAATGCCAGCATGGTGTAGCGCGCCGCCGTGCCCAGCTGCCACTGAACCAACAGCTGCATCGCCGTATAGACCAGGGCCAGCGCACACAGGGGCTTGAGCAGGGGCGCCGGCCGGCCGAAGAAACGCATGCCTCCGATCCAGCAGACCAGCGGTGTGCACAGCGTCAGCGAGTGGTTGAGCACACTCACCGCCCTGCTGCTCGGCGCCCCCTCCAGCAGCTGCATCACATAGGCCAGCCCCAGCATGGCATTGCCCAGGGCAAACACATCCATACCCAGCTTGTCGCCCTGCAGCCGCTGGCTGATCAGCCAGAACATCACGCCAAAGGACAGCAGGTGCACGCAGAGCATGCCGATGACGACGCTTGTAATCATGGGGGTCCGGAGATGGGCTGCCGCCGCAAGCAGCCTTCTGTGGCGAAGCGCCCATGGTAGCGGCAACCCGTCCTGCGGACTGGCGCGGGCCGCCGCGCTGGCGCTACGCGCTCATGCCCGCCCGGCAGCCTCGTCGCCGAGCGCGCATTGCACCGGCCGCGCGTCCAGCAGGCGCACGCACTCGTGCGGGTCCAGCTGCACCAGAAAGCCGCGCCGGCCGCCATTGATGGCGATGCGCGGCAGCTGCAGGATGCTGTCCTCGACATAGACCGGCATGCGCTTGCGCGTGCCGAAAGGTGAGGTGCCGCCCACCTGGTAGCCGCTGTGGCGCTGGGCCACGTCCGGGCTGCAGGGCTGCACGCTCTTGGCGCCGATCTGGCGCGCCAGGTTCTTGGTGGAAACCGTGCGGTCGCCATGCATCAGCACGATGAGCGGGCGCGCGTCCTGGTCCTGCATGACCAGGGTCTTGATGACCCTGTGCTCGTCGAGCCCGAGCTGGCGTGCGGACTCGGCCGAGCCGCCGTGCTCCACGTACTCATAGGGATGCTCGGTGAACGCCACCCCTTGGGCGCGCAGCAGCTGGGTGGCCGGGGTCTCGCTCACGTGCTGTGCCTTGTCTTTCCTGGCCATGACGCCCTCTCAAAAAAGATAGCTACTTCCCGTTGACAGATAAGGGTTTGAGCCGCTTTTCATTCAAAAATCCATCAACGGGCCGGGTCGCCCGTCTCCCAGCGCAGCTGGTCCACCGCCGCCAGCAGCTCGGGCGACAGCTGCACGCTCCAGGCGTCCAGGTTCTCGTCGAGCTGCGCCAGGGACGTCACGCCAATGATGGTGCTGGCCACGCGCCAGCTGCGATAGCAGAACGCCAGCGCCAGCTGCACCGGCGTGAGGCCGTGCTCGCGTGCCAGCTGGTTGTAGCGGCGCGCGGCCGCCACGGACTCGGGCCGGGCCCAGCGCTGGCGGCGCATCGAATCGAACCGCGCCAGGCGTCCGTCCTGCGGCGCGCCCGGATCGTGCGGCCCATGCTGGTCGTACTTGCCCGTGAGCAGCCCGAAGCCCAGCGGTGAATACGCCAGCAGCGACACCCCGAGCCGGTGGCAGCTCTCGTCCATGGCGTTGTCCCAGCTGCGGTTGACCAGGCAGTACGGGTTCTGCACCGAGACCACGCGCGGCAGGCCGTGCTCCTCGGCCAGGCGCACGAATTCGTGCACACCCCAGGGCGTCTCGTTCGACAGGCCGACGTAGCGCACCTTGCCCTCCCGCACCAGCCGCGCCAGGGCTTCGAGCTGCTCGCGGATGGGGGTCTGGCTCTTTTCCTTGGCCGGGTCGTAGTAGAGCTGACCGAAGGCAGGCACGTGGCGCTCGGGCCAGTGGATCTGGTAGAGGTCGATCACGTCGGTCTGCAGCCGGCGCAGGCTGCCCTCACAGGAGGCCGCGATGTCCGCCGCACTCATGCCCAGCCCCTCGCGGATCCACGGCATGCCGCGCGAGGGGCCAGCCACCTTGGTGGCCAGGATGGTGCGTGCGCGCCGCCCGGGCCGTGCGGCATACCAGCGGCCGAGGATGGTCTCGGTCGCGCCGCAGGTCGCCTCCCTCGCCGGCACGGCGTACATCTCGGCGGTGTCGATGAAGTTCACGCCGCGCTCGACGGCGCGGTCCAGGATGGCGTCGGCGGTGGGCTCGTCCACCTGCTCGCCAAAGGTCATGGTGCCCAGGCAGATGGGGGTGACCTGCAGGTCGCTGTGGCCGAGGGGAACGGTGTGCATGCGGACTCTCTCTTGCTCTTGTGACTTGGGACGGACGACGAGGGGCGAGTGTACGAAGCCGGGCCTGGCCCGCGCCACAGCCCTGTCCCGGGAACGACTGGCAGGCCACGGGGCCCGGGCGAATAATCCGCGCCATGTCTCTTGCCCCCGAGCCCTACCAGCCCGCGCGCCTGGCGCGCACCGAAACCGTCCCCATCCGCACGCTCGACTACCACGTCCGCCTCTGGGGCGAGCGGCAGGCCGGCGGGCCGCCGCTGGTGCTGCTGCACGGCTGGATGGACGTGGGCGCATCCTGGCAGTTCGTTGCCGATGCGTTCACCCAGGCCTTCTTCGAGGGCCGCCAGATCATCGCCCCCGACTGGCGCGGCTTTGGCCACACCCGGCCCGCCGGCCCTTGCGACCACTACGTCTTTGCCGACTACCTGGCCGACCTGGACCAGCTGCTGGACCACTACGCCGGCGGGCAGCCGGTGGACCTGGTGGGTCACAGCATGGGCGGCAATGTCGCCATGCTCTACAGCGGCGTGCGGCCGGCGCGCATCCGCCGGCTGGTCAACCTGGAGGGCTTCGGCCTGCCGGCCTCCGCCCCGGCCCAGGCGCCGCGCCGCTATGCCCAGTGGATGGATGAGATCCGCCAGTACGAGCGTGGCGAGCTTGACCTGAAAACCTACCCCGACGCCCAGGGCGTGGCCGAGCGCCTGATGAAGACCAACCCGCGCCTGAGCACGGGCAAGGCCGCATGGCTGGCACGTGAGTGGGCCGAGGAAGGCACCGATGGCCGCTGGCGCATCCTGGGCGACGCCGCGCACAAGATCGTCAACCCGCAGCTCTACCGCGTGGACGAGGCCAACGCGCTGTATGCCGCCATCTCGGCGCCGGTGCTGTCGGTGGAGAGTGACAACGACAGCCTGGGCCAGTGGTGGAAGGGCAAGTATTCGCTGGCCGAATACCACCAGCGCCTGACCCAGGTGCGCGACGTGCGCACGACGGTGGTCCAGGATGCCGGACACATGCTGCACCACGACCAGCCGCAGGTCGTGGCCCGGCTGATCGAAGAGTTCGCGGGGGCCTGAGCAGGCGGGCCCTGCGCCAGCCACCCACGCCGAAGGCATCCCGGTCGCAGCCCTATCCAGGTTGCCAGCCGCCCGGGCTGGCGCTATGTTTCGTTTCCTCACAAACAGCTGAGGACTCTGCCATGAAGCGACGCACCCTCCTGCAACACACCAGCGCCGTGGGCCTGCTGGGCCTGCTCACTGCCTGCGGCGGTGGCTCGGACCCGGTCCCGCAACCCCCGAAGGGCAAAAAGACCACCTTTCTGGTGTATCTGGTTGCCTCGGACCTGCTCAATGGCAAAGGCGCCGAGCGCGACCTGTCCAACATGCTCAGGGCGCGCAACAGCGATCAGGTCGAAGTTGTGTTGCAAATCGGGGGCGGCAAGGCCCCGGGGCAGTTTCCGAACGTCAACATGCAGCAGACCCGCCGCTACCGCCTGGTACCCGTTGCGGGCACGGCCCAGGGCTGGACACTGCAGGCCCTGCCCGAGGCGCAGCAGCCACCGCAGGTGGCCATGAACAAGCCCCAGACCCTGCAGGACTTCATCCAGTGGGGCGCGCGTGAATTTGCAGCGGAGCAATATGCGCTGTGCCTGTGGGACCACGGCGGCGGGCCGATCCATGGCTTCGGCAACGACTACGCGCTGGGCAACGGCACCGCCCTGACCCTGGCCGAGATCACATCCGCCCTGCAGGGCAGTGGCGTGCATTTCGAGCTGGCGGGCTTCGACAGCTGCCTCATGGCCAGCCTGGAGGTGGCCTACAACCTGGCGCCTCTCAGCCACTATCTGGTGGGGTCCGAAGAGGTGACCTTCGGCTGGGACTGGAAAGAAGTCGTGGATTACGTCGCCACCCACCCGCAGACCAAAGGCGACGCGCTGGGCCGCGCCATCGTGGACAGCTACAAGGACTTCGACAGCATTCCCCGGCTGGACTACACCGCCTATTCCGTCTCTGCCCTGGATCGGCTCGGGCCGCTGATGCAGGTGTTCGACCAGGTGGCCAGCACGCTCACCAGCGCCATCGACACCCAGGGCCTGCAGGCCTGGTGGGCCATCGCCGTGGCCCGTCGCGAGGCTCAGGACTTTCAGAGCAACCTCTTTCAGACCTATTTCGACCTGGTGGACGTGAAGTCCTGGGTGAAGGAGCTTGGCGAGGTGGACCTGCTGCCGCCGGCATTGGTCAACCAGTTCAACGCGGCGTTCGAGGCGCTGGTCATCCACGTGGACGGCAGCGAGGACGACGCGGGTGGGCTGATGATGTACTTCCCCCGTTTCTCGACGCTGGACGCCAGGCTGCTGGAGAAATATCGCAAGGTGCCCTTTTCCGCCGCCTACCACGCTCTGGTGGACCGCTTTACGGCCTTTGCCGCGAGCAGCGAGATGCCCTATGTGGCGGTGGGTGTCCCGCGCCTGCAGGGCGACACGGTACTGGCCGAGGTGCGAGTGGTTGCCCGCCCCACCCAGAGCGGGGCCTCGAAGCGCGCACTGCCCATTCTTGCGCGCCCGTTTGACCAGGGGTTCGGGGCGCTGGTGGATGAGCGGGGCATGGCCCTGTCGCTGCGCTCGGGCATGGCCCAGGGTCAGGAGGTGCGGCTGGACGACTGCCGCCGCTGGCCAACGGTGCAGGGCCAGCTGGTCACACTCATTCGGGAGGACGAGGAGGACGAGGAGGACGAGGAGGACGAGGAGGACGAGGAGTTGCTGCAGATTCCCGCGGCCCAGCCCGACCGCTCCGGCAGGTTCGAGGAAGGCATGCTGCTTGCCCTGCGAGGCGACGACGGCGTGCTGCGCATCCGCTGGTTCATCTCCGGCAGTTTCATTGCTGGCTCCACGGCAGCCATGCTCGAACTGGAGCCCGGCAGCCTGTTCGTTCCACTCCACCTGGAACTGCGGACCGGGGAGTGGGAGCCCGGCAACACGCTCTTGCGTGTCCCCGAAGGCGACTGGGTGGTGTCCATGCAGGCGCCCCGGCAAGCCGGCCTGGAGTTGCGCATGGTCGTGTCCGACCTGACCGGCACGCTGCACAGCTCGCCCACCGGGTTGCCGTTATAAACCCCTGCCGCGGGTGGCGCGGACCGGGCTGCCCTGTATGCACGGTCCCGGGCCGCCCATTCCCGTGCGCGGGCGGTGGCTCCCGCGCCCCGGGGCCGGCTCTGCAGGCGTCCCATGACAAAATCGCGGGTTCTTTCCTGGCCACGGCCAGGCACCAGCACACGACACAGGACACCCGCACCATGGAAGCAGAGCGCATCAACCACATCGGCAACACCCTCGAAGACCTGACCGAGCGGACGCGAGAGTTACGGAGGTATCTTTGACTACGATGCCAAATACGAACGCCTGCGCACGGTAAACGCTTCGCTCGAAGACCCCAACGTCTGGAACGACCCGAAGAAGGCCCAGGAGCTGGGCAAGGAAAAGAAGTCGCTCGACGCGGTCGTGCTGACGCTGCAAAAGCTCACCTCGGAGCTGGCCGACAACAGCGAGCTCTTTGAAATGAGCCGAGACGAGGACGACGAGGCTGGCCTGCTCACCATCGAGGCCGAGACCGCCAAGCTGCAGCCGTTGATCGAGGACCTGGAGTTCCGCCGCATGTTCGGGCGCGAGGCCGATCCGCTCAATTGCTACATCGACATCCAGGCCGGAGCCGGTGGCACCGAGGCGTGCGACTGGGCCGGCATGCTGCTGCGCCAGTACCTCAAGTACGCAGAACGCAAGGGCTTCAAGGCCACGGTCGATGACGAGACGCCCGGCGACGTGGCCGGCATCAAGGGCGCGACCATCCACATCGAGGGCGAGTACGCCTACGGACTGCTGCGCACCGAAACCGGCGTGCACCGCCTGGTGCGCAAGTCGCCCTTCGACTCCTCGGGCGGGCGCCACACGTCGTTTGCCTCGCTGTTCGTCTACCCGGAGATCGATGACTCGATCGAGATCGACATCAACCCGGCCGACGTGCGCACCGACACCTTCCGCGCCAGCGGCGCCGGTGGTCAGCACATCAACAAGACCGATTCGGCCGTGCGCCTGACGCACATCCCCACCGGGACCGTCGTGCAGTGCCAGGACGGCCGCAGCCAGCACAGCAACCGCGACGTGGCCTGGCAGCGCCTGCGCTCCAAGCTGTATGAGCTGGAGATGCACAAGCGCATGGAAGAGCAGCAAAAGCTCGAAGACACCAAGACCGACGTCGGCTGGGGCCACCAGATCCGCAGCTATGTGCTGGACAACAGCCGCATCAAGGACCTGCGCACCAACGTCGAAGTCTCCGCCA
>NZ_DAMCAM010000031.1:0-37687 GCF_032059615.1 Melaminivora sp.
TGACGGTGACGAACTGCCCGGCCGGGATGTCCAGCGACATGCCGCGCAGCGCGCGGGTTTCGATCGGCGTGCCGGGGTTGAAGGTGATGAAGAGTTCTTGTGCGCTCAGCATGGTCGTTCTCCGGGCGTTCACAGGCTCTTGGGCGCGTCGGGCACGCGCTTGCTGCGCAGGCGCCGCTTGATCTGCGGGATGACCAGCGCGACGGTGACCAGCACGGCCGTGACCAGGTTCAGGTCCTGGGCCTTCAGGCCGATGAAGTCGCTGTTGAGCGCGGCGGCGATGAAGAAGCGGTAGACGATGGCGCCGATGATGACGGCCAGCGTGGCGTAGACGATGCGCCGCGAGGGCAGGATGGATTCGCCCACGATCACCGCGGCCAGGCCGATGACGATGGTGCCGATGCCCATGGAGATGTCCGAGCCGCCCTGGGTCTGGGCAAACAGCGCGCCGGCGATGCCCACCAGGGCGTTGGACACGGCCATGCCCAGCAGCACCATGGCGCCGGTGTTGATGCCTTGGGCGCGCGCCATGCGGGCGTTGGAGCCGGTGGCACGGATGGCCAGGCCGCGTTCGGTGGCAAAGAACCAGTCCATGGCCAGCTTGGCGGCCAGCACGATCACCACCAGCAGCAGGGGGCGCCACCAGTAGTCCTCCAGGCCCTCGGGCTGCAGCAGGGTGAAGACCGTGGGGTCGTTGATGAGCGGCACGTTGGGCCCACCCATGATGCGCAGGTTGACCGAGTACAGCGCGATCATCATCAGGATGGAGGCCAGCAGGTCCATGATCTTCAGGCGCACGTTCAGCCAGCCCGTGACGAGGCCCGCGACCGCGCCGGCGGCCGTGGCGGCCAGCGTGGCGAGATAGGGGTTGGTGCCGGTGGAGATCAGGATGGCGCAGACCGCGCCGCCCAGCGGGAAGCTGCCGTCCACCGTCAGGTCGGGAAAGCGCAGCAGGCGAAAGGAGATGAAGACGCCGAGCGCGACCAGGCTGAAGATCAGCCCGATCTCGACCGCGCCGAGCAGGGAAAACAGGGACATGGACAGCCGGGGATGGAGAAAACAAAAAAGCAGGAGCCACTGCGATGCGGCTCCTGCATTGGTCGCGGCGGCGTGGCGCCTCCGGGCCCGTCAGGGAATGCTTACTGCACCACTTGCGCGGCCGACTTGACCAGCGCGTCGGACAGCTTCACGCCCTGCTTCTCGGCGGCGCCGGGGTTCACGAACAGCTCCATCTTGGTGCTGACCTCGGGCTTGATGTCGCCGGGCTTCTCGCCCTTCAGGATGCGCGCCACCATGCGGCCGGTCTGCTCGCCCAGGTCGCGGTAGTTGATGCCCAGGGCGGCGATGGCGCCGCGCTTGACGCTGTCGGTGTCGGAGGCGACGAGCGGCAGCTTGGCGTCCTGGCCCACTTTCACCAGCGCCTCATAGGCCGAGACCACGTTGTTGTCGGTGTTGGTGTAGATCACGTCGGCCTTGCCCACGAGCGAGCGCGCGGCGCTGCTCACGTCCACCGAGCGCGGGGCCGAGGCCTCGACCAGCGTCATGCCGTGCTTGGGCAGCAGCGCCTTGAGTTCCTTGACCACCACCACCGAGTTGGCTTCGCCGGGGTTGTAGACCATGCCCACGCGCTTGGCATTGGGCACGACCTGCTTGATCAGCTCGATCTGCTTGTCCAGCGCCAGCAGGTCGGACACGCCGGTGACGTTGTTCCCGGACGGCTCCCAGCTGGGCACGAGCTTGGCGGCAACCGGGTCGGTCACGGCGGAGAACACCACGGGCACGGTCTTGGTCGAGGCCACCACGGCCTGGGCCGAGGGGGTGGCGATGGCGACGATGGCGTCGGGCTTGTCGCCCACGAACTTGCGCGCGATCTGCGCGGCCGTGCCGGTGTTGCCCTGGGCGCTCTGGTACTGCCACTTGAGGTTCTTGCCGGACTCGAAGCCTTCGGCTTTCAGGGCTGCCTGCACGCCATCGCGCACGGCGTCCAGCGCCGGGTGCTCGACGATGGCCGTCACGGCCACGGACTTGTCCTGCGCTGCGGCAGGCGCCACGGCGGCCACGGCCAGCGCCAGGGCGCCCAAGCTCATCCAGGGCAACTTTTTCATGCGTATCTCCTTGTGTAGGTATGGGTGTGCGGACAGGGTTCAGAAAGCTGCGGCCCCGGGGGCAGGCCGGGCGGTGCCGGCTCCGGAGTGTACGTTGCGCGTTGGCCCGAAAAAAATTCCGAATCAAAAACGGCTCAAGCCCTTGCTGGGAAAGGACTTGCAGCTATGGTTTTCACATGCCGGTGTAGTTCGGGCCGCCGCCGCCCTCGGGCGTGACCCAGACGATGTTCTGCGTCGGATCCTTAATGTCGCAGGTCTTGCAGTGCACGCAGTTCTGCGCGTTGATCTGCAGCCGCTGGGCGTTGCCGCCACGGGCTTCGTCGGGCACGAACTCATAGACACCGGCCGGGCAGTAGCGGCTCTCGGGCCCGGCATAGATGGGCAGGTTGATCTCGGTGGGGACCTTCGGGTCTTTCAGCTTCAGGTGCGCGGGCTGGTTCTCGGCGTGGTTGGTGTTGCTCACGAACACGCTGGACAGGCGGTCGAAGGTCAGCTTGCCGTCCGGCTTGGGGTAGACGATGGGCTTGCACTCGGCCGCGGGTTTGAGCGACGCGTGGTCGGGTGTTTCGCGGTGCAGCGTCCAGGGGATGTGGCCCTTGAGCACGAACTGCTCGATGCCGTTCATCAGCGTGGCCGTGGTCAGGCCCTTCTTGAACCAGGCCTTGAAGTTGCGCGCCTTGTTCAGCTCCTCGTACAACCAGCTGGCCTCGAAGGCTCTGGGATAGGCCGTCAGCTCGTCGCCCTGGCGGCCGGCCACCACCGCGTCATAGGCGGCCTCGGCCGCCAGCATGCCGGTCTTGATGGCGGCGTGGCTGCCCTTGATGCGGCTGGCGTTCAGGAAGCCCGCGTCGCAGCCCACCAGTGCGCCGCCGGGGAAGACGAACTTGGGCAGGCTCATCAGTCCGCCGGCGGTAATCGCCCGCGCGCCGTAGCCCAGGCGCTTGGCCGGCTTGATGCCACGGGCCTCGTCGCCCTCCAGGTACCAGCGCACGTTGGGGTGCAGCTTCCAGCGCTGCATTTCCTCGAAGGGGCTCAAGTACGGGTTGGCGTAGTCCAGCCCGGTGATGAAGCCCAGCGTGACCTTGTTGTCCTCCAGGTGGTAGAGGAAGCCGCCGCCGTAGGTGTCGCTGGCCAGGGGCCAGCCGGCGGTGTGCAGCACGAAGCCGGGCTGGTGGCGCTGGGGGTCGATCTCCCACAGCTCCTTGACGCCGATGCCGTAGGCCTGCGGGTCGCGGCCATCGTCGAGCTTGTAGCGCGCGATCAGCTGCTTGCCCAGGTGGCCGCGCGAGCCCTCGGCGAAGATGGTGTACTTGCCGTGCAGCTCCATGCCCAGCTGGAATTCGCCCGTGGGCTCGCCTTCCTTGCTCAGCCCCATATTGCCCGTGGCGATGCCCTTGACCGAGCCGTCGTCGTTGTAGAGCACTTCGGCGGCGGCGAAGCCGGGGAAGATCTCGACCCCGAGCGCCTCGGCCTGCTCGGCCATCCAGCGCACCACGTTGCCCAGGCTCACCACATAGTTGCCGTGGTTCTGGAAGCACTCGGGCAGCAGGAAGTTGGGTGTGCGAAAGGACGACTTTTCACCCAGGAAGACCATGGCATCGTCGGTGACGGGCTGGTTCAGGGGCGCGCCCTTGGCCTTCCAGTCGGGGATCAGCTCGGTCAGTGCCCTGGGGTCCACGATGGCGCCCGACAGGATGTGCGCGCCAGGCTCCGAGCCCTTTTCCAGGACCACGACCGAGATGTCCTTGCCGTTGGTTTCGGCCATCTGCTTGAGGCGGATGGCCGTGGCCAGGCCGCCCGGGCCGCCGCCGACGATCACCACGTCGTATTCCATCGCCTCGCGCGGGCCGTATTGCTGCAGGATCTCTTCGTTCGTCATGGATGTCTCGGTCTTTTGAGGGATGGCGGGGGAGGGGAAAGGCGGCGCGCGGCGGCCTGCAATCGCGGATGATTGTATGCACGCTGGCGTGATAAAAACGCACGACCGTTCATTTTTGTGCCTGCCAGGAGACAGGCCGCGCCCGGGAGGGCGCCCGAGAGGACTTCATGAAAATTGCCATTCCCGAAGACAAGAAGCTGGTGCACCAGATGGAGCTGGACGTGCGCTGGGGCGACATGGACGCCATGGGCCACGTCAACAACGCGGTGTACTTCCGCTACATGGAGACGCTGCGCGTGGACTGGTTCGGCGTCATCGGCGCCACACCCGACCCTTCGGGCCAGGGCCCGGTCATCGCCAATGCCTTCTGCAACTTCTATCGGCAGCTGGAATACCCGGCGCGCCTGATGCTCCGGATGTACGTGAGCGAGCCGGCGCGCACCACCTTCGAGACCTGGACCACCATCGAGCGCCTGGACCGGCCCGGCGAGATCGCCGCCGCGGGCGGCGCCACGGTCATCTGGGTGGACTTCCCAAGGCAAAAGGCCACCGAACTGCCCCAGCGGGTGCGCGAGCTGGTGGGCTGAGCGCACCATGGCTCTCCTTCTTGCGGAGCCCGGCGGATGGCTGCGCCGCTTCGACGCGTGGCTGGCCCGGCCGCTGACCGCGCAGCAGATCGTCCTGCGGCTGTCGTTGTATCTGATGCTGTTCGCCAATGCGCCCCTGTGGCTGCAGCTGGCGCGCACGGGCGCCTCGCCGGGCCTGTACCTGCGCTCGGCGCTGGCGCTGGCGGTGCTGCTGGTCTGCGGCATGGTGGCCATCCTGGCGTTCACGGCCTGGACGCGCGGCATGCGCCTGGTGTGGTGGCTGGTGGTGCTGGTTGCCGCGCTGGCGCAGTACTACATGCTGGTCTACAGCGTGGTCATGGACCCGGGCATGGCGGCCAACGTGCTGCAGACCGACGTGCGCGAGGTGGCCGACCTGCTGGGCCCGCGCATGCTGGCGCTGGTGCTGGCGGTGCTGGCGCTGCCCACCTGGTGGCTGCTGCGCGTGCGCATCCCGCCCATGCGGCCGTTGGCGCAGGTGGGGCGCAACCTGGCGCTGCTGGCACTGGCGCTGGCGGTCGCCGCGGCGACCATCGTGGTGTCCTCGCGCGAGCTGGCGCCCCTGATGCGCAACCACACGCAGCTGCGCTACCTGATGAACCCGCTGGCCAGCCTGTATTCGACCGCCTTTGCCGTGCTCGAGCCCCACCTCATGCGCAGCAGCGAGCTGGTCCCCATGACCGAAGGCGCCGCCCTGGGCGCAAGCCACGCCGCCCCGGGGGCGAAGCCGCTGTTGTTCATCCTGGTGGTGGGAGAGACGGCGCGGGCCGACCACTTCGGCCTCAACGGCTACGCGCGCGACACCACGCCCGAGCTGGCCCGGCGCGAGGTGCTGTCCTGGAAGAGCGTGTATTCCTGCGGCACCAGCACCTTCGCCTCCCTGCCGTGCATGTTCTCGCCGCTGGGCAAGCAGGCGTTCGAGTCGCGCAAGAGCGAGTACGAGAACCTGCTGGACGTGGCGCAGGCAGCGGGCCTGGCCGTGCTGTGGCTCGACAACCAGTCGGGCTGCAAAGGCGTGTGCGAGCGCGTGCCCACCGCCAGCACCGCCGATTCGCTGGCGCCGGCGCAGCGCGCAAGGCTGTGCGAAGGCAGCGGCGAATGCCGCGACACCGCCATGCTGGCCGACCTGGACGAGCGCCTGGCAGCGCTTGCCGCCGACCGGCGCCAGCGCGGCACGCTGCTGGTGCTGCACCAGATGGGCAGCCACGGCCCTGCCTACTACAAGCGCTCGGCGCCCGAGGTCAAGCGCTTTCTGCCCGAGTGCCGCACCGAGGTGCTGGCCAACTGCGCGCAGCAGGAGCTGGTCAACGCCTACGACAACTCCATCGTCGCCACCGACCTGTTCCTTGGCCAGACCATCGACTGGTTGAAGGCGCGCGCCGGACGCTACGATACCGGCCTGCTCTACCTGAGCGACCACGGCGAGTCGCTGGGCGAATACGGCCTGTTCCTGCACGGCCTGCCCTACAGCGTGGCGCCGGATGCGCAAAAGCACGTGCCCATGGTCGCCTGGCTGGAGCCGGCCCTGCTGGCGCGCCGCAGCCTGGACGCCGCCTGCCTGCGCGCAGGGCTGGAGGCGCCGCTGACGCACGACCACCTCTACCACACCATGCTGGGGGTGCTGGACGTGCGCTCGCCCAGCTACCGGCAGGGGCTGGACGCCTTTGCCGGCTGCCGGGCCGGCGCGTCAGGGAGCGGCTGAGCCCGTCAGCCGGCGGGCTTCTTCTCGCGCGGCGTGCGGCCCAGCAGGTAGAACTCGGGGTTGGGCAGCATGCCAGTGAAATTGGCCATGCGGTTGGACAGGCCGAAGAAGGCGGTGATGGCGGCGATGTCCCAGATGTCCTCGTCGTCGAGGCCGTGCGCGTGCAGCGCTTCGAAGTCAGCCTCGCCGATCTCGTGGGCGGCCAGGCAGACCTTCATCGCAAACTCCAGCATGGCGTGCTGGCGCGCGCTGATGTCGGCCTTGCGCCAGTTCACCGCCACCTGGTCGGCCACCAGGGGCTTTTTCTCGTAGATGCGCAGGAGGGCCCCGTGCGCCACCACGCAGTACAGGCAGTGGTTGGCGCTGCTGGTGGCGGTGACGATCATCTCGCGATCGCCCTTGGTCAGGTTGCTCGAGCGGCCCGCGCCCTCGGGCTCCATCAGAGCGTCGTGGTAGGCAAAGAAGGCGCGCCACTCGGCCGGACGACGGGCAAAGGCCAGGAACACGTTGGGGATGAAGCCGGCCTTTTCCTGTACCTGCAGGATGCGGTCGCGGATGTCCTCGGGCAGGGTGTTCAGGTCGGGAAGGGGGTAGCGCTCGGCCATGGGGTCTCCGGTGGTCTTTGTTGCAGGGCAGGCCGGCAAGGATAGACCAGCACCCTTGCGCGCTCAGACCGCCAGGAGCTTTTGCACCAGGTCGGCCGCCGTGGAGGCGCCGTACTTGCGCATCAGGCGCGCGCGGTAGATCTCCACCGTGCGGTGGCTGATATCGAGCGCCCGGCCGATCTCCTTGCTGGTCATGCCGTCCAAGAGCCGCGCGGCCACCTCGCGCTCGCGTGCGGTGAGTTCGGCGCGCACGGGCCGCTCGGCGCTCAGGTCCTCGAAGGCCCAGATGCCCGAGGCGTGCGGCTCCTCGCGGTTGAGCGCGCGGCCCGAGACGTGGCACCAGAAGATCTCGCCGCTGGCGCGCTTCATCAGGCGGTTGTCGGCGTAGTGGCCGCGCGCGTTCAGGATGGGCTCCATGCGCCGGCCCAGGCGCTCGTACTCGTCGGCCGAGGGGTAGAGGATGCGAAACGACTGGCCGATCAGCAGCTCGCGCGAGGCGCCGAACATCTCGCACACATGGCGGTTGCAGTCCACCATGGTGCGGTTTCGGGAAATCACCAGGCCCACGGGTGCGAGTTCGAAGGCGAGGCGGTAGTCGGCGACGTCCATGAGAGGGTATGCTTTTAAGGAAAACTACGTAGAAATATACGTAGTATCGTAGCCTAACCCATCCATTCCTGAGGAGACAGACGCAGTGAACAAACTCTATCCTTCCGCGGCCGAGGCGCTGGCCGGCGTGGTGCACGATGGCCAGATGCTGGCCGTCGGCGGCTTTGGCCTGTGCGGCATCCCCGAGGCGCTGATCGAGGCGCTCAAGGACAGCGGGGTGAAGAACCTCACGGTGGTGTCCAACAACGCCGGCGTGGACGGCTTCGGCCTGGGCAAGCTGTTGGAGACACGCCAGATCAAGAAGATGATCAGCTCCTATGTCGGCGAGAACAAGGAGTTCGAGCGCCAGTTCCTGGCCGGCGAGCTGGAGCTGGAGTTCACGCCGCAGGGCACGCTGGCCGAAAAGCTGCGCGCCGGCGGCGCCGGCATCCCGGCCTTCTTCACCAAGACCGGTGTCGGCACCATGGTCGCCGAGGGCAAGGAGACGCGCGAGTTCGACGGCCAGACCTATGTCATGGAGCGCTCGCTGGTGCCCGACGTGTCGCTCATCAAGGCGCACCGCGCCGACAAGAGCGGCAACTTGCAGTTCCGCCTGACGGCGCGCAACTTCAACCCGGCCGCGGCCACCGCCGGCAAGGTCTGCATCGTCGAGGTGGAAGAAATCGTCGAGACCGGTCAGATCGCCCCGGACGACGTGCACCTGCCCGGCATTTACGTGCATCGCATCGTGCACAACCCGAATCCCGAAAAGCGCATCGAGAAGCGCACCCTCACCGAGAAGAAATAAGGAGACTGCAATGGCCTGGACCCAAGACCAGATGGCCGCGCGCGCGGCGCAGGAGCTGGAAGACGGCTTCTACGTGAACCTCGGCATCGGCATCCCGACGCTGGTGGCCAACCACACGGGCGACAAGGAGGTGTGGCTGCAGTCGGAGAACGGCATGCTGGGCATCGGCCCCTTCCCGACCGAGGAAGAAGTGGACGCCGACCTGATCAATGCCGGCAAGCAGACCGTGACGACGATTGCCGGCTCGGCCATCTTCGGCTCCGACCAGTCGTTCGCCATGATCCGCGGCGGCAAGATCAACCTGTCCATCCTGGGCGCCATGCAGGTCAGCCAAAAGGGCGACCTGGCCAACTGGATGATCCCCGGCAAGATGGTCAAGGGCATGGGCGGCGCCATGGACTTGGTGGCCGGCGTGCCGCGCGTGATCGTGCTGATGGAGCACGTGGCCCGCAAGAAGGACGGCACCACCGACCTGAAAATCCTGCCCGAATGCACGCTGCCGCTCACGGGCGTGGGCGTGGTGGACCGCATCATCACCGACCTGGGCGTCATGGACGTGACGCCCGAGGGGCTGAAGCTGGTGGAGCTGGCCCCGGGCGTGGAGTTCGACGAGATCCAGTCCAAGACCGGCGTGACGCTGCTGCGCTGAGAGCGCGCAGCGCCTCGCGCTGACCGATCAAGCCGGGCCCCGTGCCCGGTTTTTTTGTGCCCGGTGTTTTCTGCATAGCTGGAGAGAGTCTGAATTAACTGTATATTCATACAGTATTCAAGGTCTTTTCCGATCCTCCTGAAAACCCATGCCCGTTCCCGCTCTCTCCTGTCTTCCCGAGCGCCTGCACGACAGCGTCTGGCGGGCCGCCGATGCGGCGGCCGGCATGGCCGCGCCGGTGGTGGCCAGTGGCCACGGCGCGCTCGACGCCGAGTTGCCCGGGGGTGGTTGGCCGCTGGGCGCGCTGTGCGAGGTCCTGCAGCCGCCCCGGGCGCGCCATGAATGGCCGCTGGTGCTGCCGGCCTTGGCCGCGCACCTGCGGGCAGGGGGCCGAGCCGTGCTGGTCGGCGCTCCCCTGGAGCCGTTCACGCCCGCCCTGCAGGCCGCCGGGGTGCAGGCCCGGCAGCTGTGTTGCATCAGCGCGCAGGGGGCTCTGGCGGCGTGGGCCTGCGAGCAGGCCCTGCGCTGCCGCGACGTGCGCGCCGTGCTGGCCTGGCTGCCCCTGGCGCAGCCCGCCATGCTGCGCCGGTTGCAGCTGGCGGCGGCGCAACAGCAGCCATTGCTCTGGGTCTTCCGGCCCGAGCAGATGCGGCTGGAGGCGTCTCCCGCGCCGCTGCGGCTGGCGCTGCAGGCGCGGGGCACGGTGCTGCTGGCGCATGTCTTCAAGCGGCGTGGCCCGCCGCAGGAGCGCCCCGTGGCGCTGCCTGCCTGCGCGCCTGCGCTGGGTGCAACGCTGCAGGCCCAGGCTCTGCGGCGTCCGTTGGGCCCTGCGCCTGCGGGGGCAGCAAGTACCGATGGGCGGGTGCTGCATGCACTGGCTGGCGTGGCTGCCGCCACCCCTTGAGCCCGGCGTCGCGCCGCACCCGGGGCAGCCCTGGCAGTCCCGGGGCTGGTGGGCCCTGCGCTTCACGCCCCGCGTCGCCTGGCTGGAGGAGGCCCTGGTGCTGGAGGTGTCGGCCACCGAGCGCCTGTGGGGCGGGCGCCAGCGCCTGCGCGCGCTGCTGCAGTCGCAGGCGCCCCATGCCCAGCCCCATGCTGAAGTGGGCGGGCCCGAAGCGTCCTGCTGGGCCGAAGCACCCACGGCCTGGCAGGCCCTGGCGCTCCTGCGCCTGCAACAGGAGGGCTGCCCCGTGCCGCGCCGGCTGCCGCACGACCTGCCCATCGACACGCTCAGCGCCCTGCGTCCGCATGCCCAGGCCCTGGCCCAGCTGGGTTGCCGCACCTGGGGCGAGCTGCGCGGTCTGCCGCGCGCCGGCCTGGCCCGGCGCTTTGGCGCCGCCAGCCTGGCCGCGCTCGACCAGGCCTGGGAGCCGGGCGCCCAGGCGGCCTGGCGCTGGCTGCGTGTGCCCGAGAGCTTCGACCTGGAGGTGGAGCTGCCGGCCCCGGCCGAGTCGGCCGAGGCCCTGCTGTGGACCGGGCAGCGCCTGCTCGGCGCCCTGCAGGACTGGCTGCGGGCGCGCCAGCAGGGCGTGCTGGCGCTGGAGCTGCGCTGGCACCACAACCTGCGCCGCAGCGCAGGCCGGGACCTGCCGGCCTGGCAGCGGCTGGAGCTGCGCACGGCCGAGCCCGCGCAGGAGATGGCCCACCTGCGGCGCCTGCTGGCCGAGCGCCTGGCCCGGTACAGCCTGGCGGCGCCAGCCGACCGTCTGGGCCTGTGCAGCCTGCAGACCGCGCCCCTGCCGCAGGCCAGCCGCAGCCTGCTGCTCCCCGGTCCGGGCGAGCAGGCTCCGGGCGAGGCCTGGCACCAGTTGCTCGAGCGCCTGGCGGAGCGGCTGGGGCCCGAGAACCTGCGCCAGCCCGTGCCCTGCGACGACCACCGTCCCGAGCGCATGCAGCGTTGGCTGCCTGCCGGCGAGGCTGCTCCAGCCGCTCCGGCGCCAGGGGGGCGGGGCGCTTTGCTGCCTGGCTGGCTGGTGCGCCCGCCCCGTCCCCTGGCGCTGCAGGACGGCCAGCCCTGCCTGCAGGGCGAGCCCCTGCGCCTGCTGGCCGGGCCCGAGCGCCTCGAGACCGGCTGGTGGGAAGAGCAGGCGGAGGACGTAAAGGGCGGGCAGGGCGGCCTGGCGCGGCGCGACTACTTCATCGCCCGGGGCCGCGCCGGCTGGGTCTGGGTGTTTCGCGATCAGGCCGATGGGGCCTGGTACTTGCAGGGGGTCTATGCATGACCGAGCCGCCGGCCTACGCCGAGCTGCACGCGCTCAGCGCCTTCAGCTTCCAGCGCGGCGCCTCGCACCCGCACGAGCTGGTCGAGCGGGCGCAGCAGCTCGGCTACACCGCGCTGGCGCTGACCGACGAGTGCTCGGTCGCCGGTGTGGTTCGTGCGCACGTGGCGGCGCGCGGCCTGCCGCTGCGGTTCATCGCCGGCAGCGAATTTCTCTGGCAGGGCGTGCGCATCGTCGCCCTGGCGCGCGACGTGCAGGGCTGGGGCGGGCTGTGCGAGTTCATCAGCGCGGCGCGCGGGCGCGGCGCGCGCAAGGGCGACTACCGGGTGGACGAGGAATCGCCCTGGACTCTTTTGGCCGGGTGCGAGCTGCTGTTGGTGCCTTGCCGCGAGGTCTTCATCGATGCTTCCGATTCCATAGCTGTAGGTCGTTGCCTGGCAAGGGTAAAAGCCGTTTTTGAGCAAAATTGCTGGCTGGCCGTCGAACTGCATCTGGCGACCGATGACGGCCTGTGGCTGCGGACCCTGGCGCAGCTCGGGTGCCAGTTGGGCCTGCCACTGGTGGCCTCGGGCGACGTGCACCTGCATGCGCGCAGCCGCAAGCCCCTGCAGGACGTGCTGACCGCCATCCGCCTGGGGCGGCCGCTGGCCGCCTGCGGCCGGGCGCTGCAGCCGCACGCGCAAAAATGCCTGCGCTCGCGCGAGCATCTGGCCCGTCTGTATCCGCCGGCGCTGCTGGCGGCCACGCTGGAGGTGGCGCGGCGCTGCCGCTTCAGCCTCGACGAGATCCGCTACCGCTACCCGCGCGAGGCCGTGCTGCCGGGCATGGACGCCGGCCAGACCCTGGCCTGGCTGGCCTGGGAGGGCGCGCGCGGCCGCTACCCCCAGGGCGTTCCCGAGGCGGTGCGCGCGCAGATCGCGCACGAGCTGGCGCTGATCCGCGACTGCGGCTTCGAGATGTACTTCCTGACCGTGCACGACATCGTGCGCTACGCGCGCAGCCGCGGCATCCTGTGCCAGGGTCGGGGCTCGGCCGCCAACTCGGCCGTGTGCTTCGTGCTGGGCATCACGGCGGTGGACCCGGCGCGCTCGCACCTTTTGTTCGAGCGCTTCATCAGCAAGGAGCGCGGCGAGCCGCCCGACATCGACGTGGACTTCGAGCACGAGCGCCGCGAGGAAGTCATTCAATACCTCTATGGCCGCTACGGGCGCGAGCGCGCGGCCCTGGCCGCCGTGGTCAGCACCTGGCGCACACGCAGTGCCCTGCGCGACGTGGGCAAGGCCCTGGGCGTGCAGGGCGTGCTCATCGACGCCTTTGCCAGGGAGCACCACTGGTTCGACGACGTGCTGGCGCCCGGGCAGCTGCAAGCGCTGGCCGACCGCCTGGGCGTGGCCTTGGGTGCGCACCAGGCCGCCCTGTGGCTGGAGCTGGCGCGCGCCCTGCGCGGCCTGCCGCGCCACCTGGGCCAGCACGTGGGCGGTTTCGTGCTGACCGATGGCAGGCTCACCCGGCTGGTGCCCGTCGAGCCCGCCGCCATGGCCGGGCGCAGCGTCATCCAGTGGGACAAGGACGACCTGGACGCCATGGGCCTGCTCAAGGTGGACGTGCTGGCCCTGGGCATGCTCAGCGTGCTGCGCCGCAGCCTGCAGCTGCGCACCCTGCTGCGCGGCCAGCCCTGGGAGCTGGCCGACATCCCGCCCGAGGACGCGGCCACCTACGACATGGCCTGCGCCGCCGATACCGTGGGTGTGTTCCAGATCGAGAGTCGGGCGCAGATGGGCATGCTGCCGCGCCTGCAGCCGCGCACCTTCTACGACTTGGTGGTGCAGGTGGCCATCGTGCGGCCCGGGCCGGTGCAGGGCGGCATGGTCCATCCCTACCTGCAGGCCCGTGCTCACCAGCGGGCGCTGGCGCGCGCGGGCCACACGGGGCCGTACCCGCTGCCCTACCCGGAGCTGGCCGAGGCGCTCGGGCGTACTCTGGGCGTGCCCATCTTCCAGGAGCAGGTCATGAAGCTGGCCACCCTGGCTGCCGGCTTCACGCCGGGCCAGGCCGACGAGCTGCGCCGCTCCATGGCCGCCTGGCGCCGGCGGGGCGGGGTGCACCGCTTCGAGAAGCCGCTCAAGCGCGGCCTGCGCGAGCGCGGCTACACCGAGGAGTTCGCCGACCGTCTGTTCCGCCAGATCCTGGGCTTTGGCGAGTACGGCTTTCCCGAAAGCCACGCCTGCAGCTTCGCGCTGCTGGCCTACGCCAGCGGCTGGTTCAAGCGGCACGAGCCGGCGTGCTTTCTGGCGGCGCTGCTCAACTCGCAGCCCATGGGCTTCTACCCGCCCGCGCAACTGGTGCAGGACGCGCGCCGCCATGGCGTGCGTGTGCTGCCCATTGACGTGGCAGCAAGCGACGTGGACTGCACGCTGGAGGGGCCGGCCGAGCCGCTGCCCGGCACACCCGCACCCCAGCCTGCCGTGCGCCTGGGCCTGCGCCTGGTGGCGCGCCTGGGCCCGGCAGCGGCCGCGCGCGTGGTGCAGGCGCGCCAGGATGGCGGCCCCTTTGCCAGCACCGGCGACCTGGCGCTGCGCGCCCGGCTGGCGCGCGCCGAGGTCCAGGCCCTGGCCGCCGCCGACGCGCTGCGTGCCCTGTCAGGCCACCGGCGCCAGCAGATGTGGGACGCGGCGGCGCAACTGCCCACCGGCGAGCTGCTGCGCACGGCGCCGGTGCACGAGCCCACCCTGGAGCTGCCGCCCGCGCCGCAGGGGCAGGACGTGCTGTTTGACTACGCCGCCACCGGCCTCACCCTGCGCAGCCACCCGCTGGCGCTCCTGCGCGAGCGCCTGGCGCGGCTGCGCGTTGCCACGGCGTTGCAGCTGCGCGACGCTGCGCACGGGCGGCACGTGCGCGCCTGCGGCATCGTCACCGTGCGCCAGCGGCCCGGTTCGGCCGGCGGCACGATGTTCGTCACCCTGGAGGACGAAACCGGCACGGTCAACGTCATCGTCTGGCCTGCCGTACTCGAGCGCTGGCGCGAGCCCGTGCTGCGCGCTCGCCTGCTGGCCGTGGAGGGCCGCTGGCAGCGCCAGGACGCGCCGGACGCAGCCACGGCCGTGTGCCACCTGGTGGCGCAGCGCTTTCGGGACTGCACGGCACTCCTGGGGCGGCTGGCGCCGGTGCTCGGCGGCAGCAGGGACTTTCACTGAATCCGCGACGTCGGGCCAGGCTCCAGGCCCTCCCCTAGGGCGCACCCACGGCGGGCCGGCTGCGCCACTCGGGCGGCAGCAGGGCGTACAGCGGCGTGGGGTCGCGCACGAACAGCTGGGGAGTGGGGGGCGGCTGCATGGCCAGCACCGCACCCTCCGGGGACACCTGCATGGTCGCCAGCTGGCGCATCCAGGCCACGTCGACCATGCCGTCCGGGCCGGGGCGGGAGTAGATCAGCTCCAGCATGCGCCTGGCCGCCTGGCTGCCCTGGGCGGCGGCGATCTGGTACAGGCGTATGGCTTCGGTGTAGTTGGAAGGCACCCCCTCGCCGCGGTGGTAGCGCAGGGCCTGGGTCAGCCATTCATCCGCGCTGTCAGGCTTTGGCGGGCTGGCCGCGCGCTGCTGCTGGCGCATCCTCTCGGCCAGCAGTCGGGCGTTGGCCGCTGCGGCTGGCGAGCCTTCGGCCGCCAGGCTGAACTCGCCCAGCGCCTCGTGCAGCCGCCCCGCTGCCAGGCGGGCCAGGCCCAGTTCATTGCGCGCGCCGGCATTGCCCGCCTGGGCCGCACGCTGCAGCAAAGCCAGCCGGGCGCTGCCCGCCGCATCCCGGGCGGGTGCGGCGGGTGCGCCGGGTGCGCCTGGCGCTGGCGCGGGCATGGGCGCCAGGCGTTCCTGCACCCACCACTGCAGCAGCAGCGACAGGGATGCATCCGTGCCCGCGAGCTGCGTGACCCAGGGCCGTGCGGCAGCAGGGTTGGCGGGGCCCTGGCAGCCGTCGATCTGGCACCAGGCCAGTCCCGCGCTGGCCATGGGCTCGCCGTGGGCGTGGGCCCGCTCGAACCAGTGCAGCGCCTGCGTGCGGTCCAGGGGCACGCCCTCGCCGTGCAAATACAGCAACCCGAGGATCCAGGCACTGCGCGCGGCCGCTTTTTCAGCATTGCTGCCGCCGGGTGCAGAGGCAAGGGCCGCGGCGCGCAGCCTCTGCAGCCGCGCCAGCGCCGGCGCATCCGCTTCGGGCGCCAGGCGCAGCGGGGCAGGCTGGGCCGTGCCGGCGGGCTCGATCCGGCTGCCGCCCACGGGCGCCGACAGCTCGATGGGCGTGGCAGGCGGCGTCCCGGTGAGGAACTGCTCCGATTGCGCAGCCCCGGGAGCGACCATGGGAGGAGCCGCCGGGGGCGCCGGCGCGGCCGCCCACTGCTCCGACCAGTCGGCGGTCTGTGGCCGGGCCGTCAGGGCGTGTGCGGAAAGCAGCACCCAGAACAGGGCCAGGGCCGCGAGCAGGTACGGCGCCGCGCGCATGGGACAGGAGGACGAAGGCAGCTTCATGGGGCGTCGTCCCGGGTTTTTTGCGCAGGCCGATCAGGGATGGAGCCGGGCCTGTTCAGCGGGCCGCGGCAGGCGCAGCGCCGGCTTCCGGCTGGACCTTTCTGGGGATGACACGCCAATTCAGCTCGGCACGGGTGTATTCGCCCGCTCCCAGGGCCTGGGCGAAGGCGCCATCGACGTCTTCGATGCTGCGATAGCCTCCGATGTTGACCAGGCCGGCGCTTTGCAGGGCCGCGGGCAGGCGGGGCAGGGCATCGTCCGTCGAGGCGAAGCAGGCGACGCGCTCGACGCCGGGGCTGGTGGCGTCCATGACGAACGCCGGGTTGGGCACCAGCCAGTCGGGCAGGCGTACGGCCTGGTTCGCGGCCACCAGCGAATGCGGGGTCACCGTGTTGGGGGTCAGGCGCATGACGTTGCCGTTGGGATCGGAAAAATAGCAATACAGGTGCGAGGCGCGCGACACGGTGACGGAGGCGAACACCTGCTCGCCCACTTCGAAGGTCGGGGAAGCGCCTGCGGGCAGGATGTTTTCTATCTGCATGTCGATGCGCCGGGGCGCGGCCTCGGTGGCCTGCAGCGTGGGGCGCGGGGCGTTGCCCGCGGGCACGGGCCCCGCGGCGACCCGCGTGGTCGAGGTGCCCGGGTCTGTGGGGCCCCAGCCCACGCGCTGCAATGAACCGTCGGGCGCGAGAGCGACGAAGTGGCGCAGGGCACGCTCATAGGTGCCAAAGTCCAGCACGCCCGTGGGCAGGAGCAGGTTGTCGACCTGGAACTGCGCCAGCGCCGTGCGCACCGCGGGGGAGTCGAGGGCCAGGGGCTCCACGCCCGCCTGCAGGTAGCCCTGGGCGGTAAGTGAGCTCTGCACCAGGCGTGCCTGGCCTGCTGCGCCGCTCTGCTCGAACCAGTCGCGCATCTGGCGTTGGAAGTCCGGGTGGGTCTGCTCCAGCGTCAGGCACTGCCAGTAGGGCACGCGCGCCCACTTGCCCACGAGTTCGATGGTCGCCAGATCCACCAGCGTGCGCATGGCGCCGCCGGCGCCGAGCGCGTAATCACGGCCGACGTTGAAGTTCACGCCATAGCTGCCGATGCGCCCGGCCACGTCCAGACCCTGGCTGCCCCCGCCGATCACCACCTCGTTGGCCGAGTCCAGCCCGGGGATCAGCGTGCGCGTGCGAAAGTCCCCCAGGTGCATCTCCAGGCCGATCACGGTAGCCGTGCGGTTGTTGCTGTAGCCCGTGTCCAGCCGGCTGGCCGAGGTGCCGGCGCCGAAGCGGTTGGAGGCCACGTTCTGGTCCACGAAAGCGATGGCGCCCGACACATAGAGGGCCGGGCGCTGCAGCTGCATCAGGTTGTTGTTCAGCAAGATGGTGGTGAGGTTCTGCACCGTGTCCTGGCGCACGATGTCCACCTCGTAATCGACGTAGCGGAAGGCATTGGACAGGCGCGACATCTGCGACAGCGACGTGATGATCATGTCCTTGACGGCCACCGGCACGCGGCTGGAATAGTCCACCACCTGCTTGCTGGTGATGAGCGTGGTGGGCAGCTGCGCGGCGCGCAGCATGTGGTCCATGCACATGAGCGAATCGGAGAAACTCGACACCGAGCGCGTGGGGCGCACCACCGGTCGGTCGGTGGTGTAGGCCGCGTCGTGCAGCCGGGCGTCCTTGCGCGGGTCCATGGGTGTGCTGCAGCCTGCAGTCAGCAGGGCCGCCGCCATCAGCAGCCAGCCAGGACGCGCAAAGAGGGAAGGCTTGGTGTGGACGCGAGTCATGATGTGAGTTCCCTGGATGCTTCTTGTGGCTGCCGTGGGCGCCCGGGCGGGCGCGGTGGGTGCGTGAGTCACCAGCAGATGTTGACGAGGTCGCCGCGCAGCACCACCACCTGGTCGCCGCTGGTCTTGATGCCCGGGCCACCGGCCGTGCCGGCTGCGCCGGCGCTGGCCACGTTGCTGCCCACCGATTGCGAGCACACGACCTTGGCACCCTGCGTGTCCACGGCGTGGACGACGTCCTTTTCGGTGGTGATGCCGGTGGTGTTGGCCGAGAAGGCCTTGGCGACGTAGCGTGTCATGCGCGCCTGCTGCCATGCTGGAATGCCGTTCTGGTAATTGATATAACCCGAGCGCGGCGCCGCGGGCAAAGGCTGCATCTGCACATTCACCTTCCTTTGCAGCACCACCGGGTCTTCCCCGGGTGCGGCCTGCGCCACGGGAGCCGCTGCGGCTGTGCAGGCCAGCAGGCAGAAAACACGCGAAATCAAAGTACGGGCGGTCATGGCAGGCCTCCAACGGGAGCAAAAGAAAAAGGCACCAGGCCCCGAGAGGCCCGGTGCCGCCTGCTAGGCCATTACTGGCACACCCCGTTCGGGCAGGGAGGGTTTTCCGCGCAGGCATCGTTGGAGGACAGGTTCTGCACGGCAATGGAGCCGCCGTGGGCGCTGTTGTAGACGCCGCTGTTGTTCAGCAGAGCGATTTGCGTGGACGTCGAGCCGATCGTAACGTTGCCATAGTTGGAGGCAACGTTCTGCACGGCCAGGGCGCCATTGCCGCTGGCGTAGTTGTTCAGGTAGCTGCCGGTGTTGTCGGTGTACTGGGTGCTCTTGGCGTCAATCTTCACGTCGCTGTAGTTGGAGGAGACGTTCTGGATGGCCGTGGCCTTGCCATATTCGGCCACGTTGTTGATGCCGCCGCCGCCATGGGCATAGGCGCTTTGCTCGGAAGTGGCCTTGATTTGAATCTTGCCATTGTTGCTGGCCAGGTTCTGCTGCGCTTCGGCATTGGCGCTCTTGGCTTCGTTGCCGACATAGACATTGGCCAGACCGGTGTTCTGGGTCGAGTTGCCGCTGGAGGAAACACTCACCGATCCGGCATTGGAGGACATGTTCTGCCGCGCCGCGCCGCCCGATTCGGCATGGTTGACCACGGTGGACGTCTGCACATTGGTGGTTTGCGACGTCGGCCCGCTCAGGGTCATGCTGCTGGGCGGAGTGACCGCCATGGCTGCGGTGGCGAGGGTGCTCAGAGTGAAAAATGCAAGGGCTTTCATGACACGGTCTCCAGGGAAGGTGAAGAACGCCGCAGTTTCGGAAGGTTGGAAAGTGGACCGAAGCTGCGGCTGGACTGGACAAGAAAGCACTGGGGAGACTGAAATCGATCAGGTCGCCTGGCGCACCTCTTGTCTGGCTCCAGTGTCTGCAGGACGAGGCAGAAAATACATCACTGAAACAGGGTAGCTTCCATGGACCCGGCGACAGCAGAAGAGCGACAGTTTCCGGGCCTGCAAGGAATGCTCACGAAGGGATGACGACCGTTACATGGATGGCATGGAAATTTGGTTTTTTTCCGTAACTGAAGTAACTCAATCGCTGGCGTGTATTCTTTGAATGGGATCTCCAGAAGTCTTGTTTGGTTCAAAAAGTTGAGCAGTCAGCAAGAAAATAAAAAAAACGCCCCCTTGGTTCCTGTTTTCTGCAAAGGACGGCAGCTTTTAGGAAAGAAGCCGAGCCTGAAAAGATCCCTCTGGTCGAGATTTTTCTACCCTTTCAGGGTAGTTTCAAAATGTCACCCGTGTAAGTTGATTCGGTCTTACGCATTTCTTCATGTGTTTGGGTGTATTTTTTGTCGCCTCGCTGGTCGACATGCAGTGGACAGCGATCACGTTGCCTGGGTGCCACCGGTACCCCAACGAGGCTCCCCAGGAGAGTGCCATGATGCTGAACTCAAGCGCAGAAACCCCGGGCCGTGCGCCCATCCCGGTGGATGGCTTTCGGCCACGAGCCCAGTTCTCCATGCACGACAACCCTCCATCGATCTGGCCGGAGTTCCTCACGGGGCAGTTGGAAAAGCCCGTGCGTGTGCTGCTCGTGGACGACGATGCGCACATGCGCCGCGTCATTGCCCAGGAGCTGATGGCCGATGCGCGGACCTTGCTGGTGGCGCAAGCCGCCAGCGTGCGAGAAGGGCGCAAGGCCATCAAGCAGCATGACTTCGACGTGATGCTGGTCGATCTGCATCTGAGCGACGGTGAGGGTTTTGCGCTGATCGACCTGATGAAGACCGCCTGTCCCGCGTCCCAGGCCATCGTCGTGTCCATCATGGACTGCGATGAGCAGGTGATGCATGCCTTCGAGCTGGGGGCCACGGGTTATCTGGTCAAGAATTCCTGGTTCGGCAACTACTCCCAGGCGGTGCTGCAGGTGGCCAACGGGGGCGCCTCCATCACGCCCAACCTGGCGCGGCGCCTGCTGCAGCGCTTCGAAGCCCGTTCCGGTGGCGCCACGCACGCGCCTGCGTGCGCCAGGGCTGAAACCGAGCGCCTCTCACAGCGGGAAAAAGAGGTGCTGCGCATGGTGGCCAATGGCCACACCAGCGCGGAGATTGGCGCGCACCTGGTGATCAGCAGCCAGACTGTGGATTCGCATATCAAGAACATCTACCGGAAGCTGCAGGTACGCACGCGCGCGCAGGCCGTGCGATTCGCCCTGCTGCGGGGCCTGTTCTGAACCGTTTGCCGGGAGCCGCCGGTGGCCCACCGCACCCAGGACAACGGTCGCAAGCGGGTGTCGATCCGCCCGCGCACCTTCGTATTCATCCTGTTCTGCCTGTTTCTCTGGGGTGTACAGCTGGCCGCGATTGCTCTGCTCTGGGTGTGGGGAGAGCGATGGGGCAGCACTACAACGCACAACGTGCAGCTCGTCGGTTTCGCAGCCACGCTGCTGCTGGGCGTGCTCCTCGTGCTGTGCCTGTCCCGGGCGCTGCGCTTGCGTGCCCGGAGGGCCAGGCAGCCTAGCCGAGAGGTGCTGCAGGAGCGCCAACGCATCGCGCGTGACCTGCACGATCAGGTCGGCTCCCGGCTGCTGGGTGCCATGGGACTCATGGACAGGACCGACGCCAGGGTCCAGCCCCTGGCAGAGGCGCTTGAACGGTGCCTGCTCGAATTGCGCTTGGTGGTCGATTCGATGGATGGGGAAGATGAAGCCCTCGCCGACCGGCTGGCACGGCTGCGGCACCGCCTGCAACCCGTGCTGGAGCGCCGTGGCCTGGCCTTGCGCTGGCAGGTCGAGTTCGACCCCCGCCTGCCCTGGCCCGAGGGGAAAGCGGCGCGGGATCTGGCAGCCATCGCCCAGGAAGCGCTGAGCAATGCGCTGCAGCATTCGCAAGCCAGCGAGCTGATGGTGAAAACCGCTTTCGTGACCGATACCCAGGGTCATCTGTGGTGGTGCCTGCAAATCAGCGACAACGGCCGCGGCCTGGCCCCGGGTGCTCTGGCGCATCGAGGGGGCCGGGGCCTAGAGAACATGCGTCGCCGGGCCGAAGGCATGGGAGCGCAGCTGGATCTGCGCTCCCCTGGCGGCCAGGGGCTGTGCGTGCAGGTCATGCTGCCCGGGCACTCCCCGGCGCAAGCAACGCCTCAGGCTGCGCAGCCCCCGGCCTGAACAGGCAATGCCGGGCATTGCGCTGGCGAGCCAGGCCCCTGGACCTTGGCCGTGTTCTTGCGACGACAGACCCGCGAAGCGGTTATGCGTGCAAGTGATGGATTCATGCATCGACCGCGCATTGGTTCATAATCGCGCCCATGCCCTGAGCGGCGCCGCTTCACTTCTTCCGTGGAGCCGTACCGCCAGGGCGTTGCCTCGTATGGATCTTCACGGCCCGGGTGCCACACCCGCCCGGGCCCTTGCACGCGCCGCTCAAGAAGTCTGGCGCGCTGGCCCCAGCGGCCGGCCCAGGTCCCTGCTGCGGCAGCTGCCCCATGTCACGGCAGCGCCCCAAGGGTCGCAAGACCCGCTCTCTTCTTTTTCATTTTTTCAAGCACCAGCAGCCCGACCATGCGCCAAGAACAGGACTTCCTCGGCCCCAAGACCATTCCTCCCGACGCCTACTGGGGCGTGCACACGGCGCGCGCCGTGGAAAACTTCCCCATCACCGGACAGACCGTGGCGCAAATGCCCGAGCTGATCCGCGCCTTCGCCTTCGTCAAGAAGGCCGCGGCCCAGGCCAACCTGGAACTGGGCGTGATCAACGAGACCCAGGCCGGCGCCATCGCCCGCGCCTGCGACGACCTGATCGCCGGCCAGCTGCATGACCAGTTCATCACCGACGTGATCCAGGGCGGGGCCGGCACCTCCACCAACATGAACGCCAACGAGGTGATCGCCAACCGGGCGCTGGAGCACCTGGGCCTGGACAAGGGCCGCTACGACGTGATCCACCCCAACGACCACGTCAATGCTTCACAAAGCACCAACGACACCTATCCGACGGCCGTCAAGATGGCGACCTGGTTCGGCATCCAGACGCTGCTGGATGCGCTGGCCTCGCTGCGCGGCGCTTTTGAGGCCAAGGCGCGCGAGTTCGCGCCCGTGCTGAAGGTGGGCCGCACCCAGCTGCAGGACGCCGTGCCCATGACGCTGGGCCAGGAGTTCGAGGCCTTCGCCGCCATGATCCGGGATGACGAACGCCGCCTGCGCGAGTCCGCCTACCTGATGTGCGAGATCAATATGGGCGGCACGGCGATTGGCACCGGCATCAACGCGCCGGTGGGCTATGTGGACGTGGTGACGCCGCGCCTGGCCGAGTTCTCGGGCGTTCCCGTCAAGGCCGCCGGCAACCTGATCGCCGCCACGTCCGACACGGGTGCCTTCGTCGATATCTCGGGTGTCTTGAAGCGCATCGCCGCCAAGCTGTCCAAGATCAGCAACGATCTGCGCCTCCTGTCCTCGGGGCCGCAGGCCGGGGTGTGCGACATCAAGCTGCCGGCGCGCCAGGCAGGCTCGTCCATCATGCCGGGCAAGGTCAACCCGGTGATCCCGGAGGTAATGAACCAAGTGTGCTTCGAGGTCATCGGCAACGACGTGGCCATCACCATGTCGGCCGAAGCTGGGCAGCTGCAGCTCAACGCCTTCGAGCCGCTGATTGCCTGGGCGCTGCACAAGAGCCTGCACCACCTGGCCCGCGCCTGCGCGACGCTGCAGACCAACTGCGTGGAAGGCATCGTCGCCAACCACGACCTGCTGACCGAGCGCATCGCCGAGTCGGTGACGCTGGTGACGGCACTCAACCCGTTGATCGGCTACGAGAAGGCCGCCTCCATCGCCAAGGGCGCCATCGCCAGCGGCAAGCCCATCGCCCAGGTCGCGGAAGACCTGGGCATCATGAGCCGCGCCGAACTGCAGAAGCTGCTCGTGGCCGAGCGCCTGACGCAGGCGGGCGCCCTGAGCAGCACTCAATAAAAAAGAGAGCTGCAACCCGAGAAACGGCGCGGGTTTCCGGCCGTTTCTTTGGTTTTTTAGCGCATCAACGCATCAGCGTACGCGCTCGGACTCCACCACCATGTCCAGCACGTAGGCCTGTGCCGAGGCATCGGCCGGCACGGGCTGGGGGCGGTCGAAGCGGTTGACCCGCACGATGTTGCGCATGCCGCTCTCGTGCCTGAAGCCTTCGATCTCGCCGTACAGCGGCTGCCACGGCCCTTCGCTCTGGCGCACGCCGTTGTTGTCGTAATAGATCTCGCGCACCTTCAGGCACTGGGCATTGGCCACCACGCCGTGGTTGCAGGCCATGCGGTCGGGCGCGACCTCCAGGAACATGCGCTGGCCGGCGCTGCCATAGCGTGTCTGTGCGGTGGGCGTGCCGGTCAGCTCCCAGCGGCTGCCATCGGCGAAGTGCAGCACCAGCAGGGCCGGGCCGCCAGCGTTGCTGCGCACTTCATAGCTGGCCGTGCCCTGGAGCTGGCGTGCCATGCGCGTCTCCAGGTCCATCCAGGTCGAGTTCGGGCAGGCGCGCCGGGTGGACACCCCCTGCGTCAACGTCAGGTTCTGGCCTTGCAGCTGGTAGCTGCTGCTGATCGCGTTGCACAGGTTCTGCACCGACACCCGTCCATCCTCGAAATGCAGGCGGGGCGGCTGCTCGCCAGGCACGCGCCAGCGCGTGTCGCTGCGCCCCTGCGTATCGGCCATGGCCACCATCTCCCAGTCGTGGGTGGTCAACTGCGGGGCCATGGCAGGCAGAACCGTGGCCGAGGGCGCCTGGGCCTGGCCCACGACGGTGCCCGACATCGACACGGGCGCTGGCGGGGCCGCATCCCGCGGACCGCTGGCGCAGGCCGTCATGAGGGCAGCCAGACCAGCCACGGACAGGGTTTTGAGGGCGAGGGTGGTGTGCATTGTTTCTCCGGCGAACGAGTTGAAAACAATGCGCACCGTAGCGCCGCGCCGCTACCCCCGGGGTAGGAAGGAGGCGGACGCGCCTGTCTGCCCCGACGCTCTGATTACCTGCCCCACGAATCCTTGAGGCCCGTGATGCGGTTGAATACCGGGTGCGCGGCGCTGTGCTCCTTGCAGTCGGCGACGAAGTAGCCGAAGCGCTCGAACTGGAACTTGTCGTCGGGCTGCGCGCCGGCGAGCGAGGGCTCGACCCAGGCGCTGGCCACTTTCAGGCTGTCCGGATTGAGCAGCGCCAGGTAGTCCTTGCCCCCCGCGTCTGGCTGGGCGTCGGTGAACAGGCGGTCATACAGCCGCACCTCGGCCTGCACGGCATCCTGCACCCCGACCCAGGTGATGGCGGCCTTGACCTTGACGCTGTCGGCGCCGGGCGTGCCGCTCTTGGTGTCCGGCACGACGGTGGCCAGCACGCGGGTGACGCGGCCGGCTTCGTCCTTCTCGCAGCCCGTGCATTCGATCACGTAGCCGCCCTTGAGGCGCACGCGGTTGCCGGGAAAGAGGCGTTTGTAGCCCTTGGGCGGCGCTTCGGCGAAGTCCTCGCGCTCGATCCAGGACTCGCGCCCGAGGGTGAAGCGGCGCAGGGGCGCGTCCTGGCCGTCCTGCGCGTGGGGCAGGGCGGGCAGCTCGCAGGGCTCCAGGTGTTCGTCGCTGCCGAAGACTTCGGCCCAGTTGGTCAGTTCGAGCCTGAGCGGGTCAAGCACCGCCATGGCGCGCGCCGCGCGTGCCTCCAGGTCGTCGCGCAGGCAGGCTTCCAGCAGCGCGTAATCGATCCAGGCGTAGTCCTTGGTCACGCCGATGCGCTCACAGAAGTCGCGGATGGACTCGGGCGTGAAGCCGCGCCGGCGCAGGCCCACGATGGTCGGCATGCGCGGGTCGTCCCAGCCGGTCAGGGTGCCGCTGTCCACCAGGTGCTTGAGCTTTCTCTTGCTCGTGACGACGTAGGTCAGGTTCAGCCGGGCGAATTCGTACTGGCGCGGCTGGGGCGAGGCGATCAGGCCGCCCTCGCGCAAGTGGTCCAGCAGCCAGTCGTAGAACGGGCGCTGGTCCTCGAACTCCAGCGTGCAGATGGAGTGGGTGATGTGCTCCAGCGCGTCCTCGATGGGGTGGGCGTAGGTGTACATCGGGTAGATGCACCACTGGCTGCCGGTGTTGTGGTGCTCGGCGTGCTTGATGCGGTAGATGGCCGGGTCGCGCAGGTTGATGTTGGGCGCGGCCATGTCTATTTTGGCGCGCAGCACGGCGGCGCCATCGGGCAGGTGGCCCTCCTTCATCTCGCGAAAGCGCGCCAGGTTCTCGGCCACGCTGCGGCTGCGGTAGGGGCTGTCGGTGCCCGGGCGGGTGAAGTCGCCGCGGTTGGCGCGCATCTCTTCGGGCGCCTGCTCGTCCACGTAGGCCAGTCCGCGTTCGATCAGGTACTCGGCGGCGCGGTACATGAAGTCGAAGTAGTTGCTGGCGTAATACAGGTTCTCGTGGCCGTCGGCATCCTTCCAGTCGAAGCCCAGCCAGTGCACGGCATCGATGATGGCGTCGACGTACTCCTGGTCTTCCTTCTCGGGGTTGGTGTCGTCGAAGCGCAGGTGGCAGGTGCCGCCATAGTCGCGCGCCAGGCCAAAATTCACGCAGATGCTCTTGGCGTGGCCCACGTGCAGGTAGCCGTTGGGCTCGGGCGGAAAGCGCGTGCGGATGCGGGCCTCGTCCACGCCACCCTGCTCGTGATGCCGGGCGTCGCCCGGCCCGCCGCCCCAGCGGCGGCCGGCGTGGGTGCCCTGCTGCAGATCGGCCTCGACGATCTGGCGCAGGAAATTGCTGGGTTTCGGGGTTTCTTTGTCGGCGCTGGTGCTCATTGCCTGATTTTAGGCCGCTGGCGGTTACGGCCTGTGACGCGGGGCCGTACGTTCCGACACAACAAAGATCGACACTCTGCCATCCCCGCGCCCCTCTGGTGCGTTGTACCGCAAAGCCCTCCGCGGCTTTTTCCTCTTATTCATCTCTGGCTAGAAAAGCGGGCGGCCGTGCGCTGCCGCCACAGGAGAATCCTCATGACCGCAGATCGTTCCCGCCTCGCCGCGCTTGCCTCGGCCGCCCTGGGCCTGGCCTTGCTGGGAGGCGCAGGCGCCGCCCAGGCGCGCAGCGACGTGTACTGGTCGGTGGGCGTGGGCGTGCCGGGCGTGGTGGTGGGTGCAAGCAGCGCCGCGCCGGTCTACTACACCCCGCCGCCCGTCTATTACACGCCCCCGCCGCCCGTCTATCACATGCCGCCGGCCTACCGGTCGCCGCGACCGGTGTACTACGGGCCGCCGGCCGTCATCATCTCGCCGCGCCCGCCGGCCTATTACCACCACGGTCATCGTGGCCACCGCGGCGGGGGGCACCACGGGGGCGGACACCGCAACTGGCGCTAGCCCCGGGGGCTGCCGGGCGGCTCGCATAATGGCGGCCCACCCATGCCGGCAGCCTTCCCAATGTCCTCGACCCAGACCGTCTTCGTCCTCAACGGCCCCAACCTGAACCTGCTGGGCACGCGTGAGCCGCAGATCTACGGTGCCCACACGCTCGCCGACGTCGAGGGGCTGTGTCGCCAGAGCTGCGAACGCCATGGGCTGACCCTGGTCTTTCGCCAGAGCAACCACGAAGGCGAGCTGGTGGACTGGATTCACGAAGCCGGTCGCCTGCACGCCGCCGGCCGGCTGGCCGGGCTGGTGCTCAACGCCGGCGCCTATACCCATACCAGCGTGGCCCTGCTCGATGCCGTCAAGGGCACGGGCGTGCCGCTGGTGGAGCTGCACATCAGCAATGTGCATGCGCGCGAGGCGTTTCGCCACCATTCCTACCTGTCGGCCGCGGCACGCGCCGTGTTGTGCGGCTTCGGCGTGCAGGGCTACCAGCTGGCCATTGACGGCGTGGCGCAGTGGAGTACCTGAATCGCACGGCCCGGCCGCCGCTGCCCGACTGGGTGGTGGCGCTGGCGGGCCGGGCCCGGCAGCTGCGCACACCCTGCTGCGCGGGCTCCATGGTCTGGCGTGTCTGGGAGTCCGTGGCAGGCGGCACGGCCCAGCCCCCGCTCGTGCTGCTGCATGGCGGCAGCGGCAGCTGGCTGCACTGGGTGCGCAACATCGACGCCCTGCTGGCGACCGGCCGCAGCGTCTGGGTACCGGACCTGCCCGGCTTCGGTGATTCGGACCCGCCGCCGGTCGGGTCCGACGCCGACGCGCTGGTGCTGCCGCTGGCGCAGGGCCTTGCCGGGCTTTTCGAGGGGCGCGCCTGCGACCTGGTGGGATTTTCCTTCGGCGGTCTGGTGGCCGGGCTGCTCCTGGCAGAGCACCCCGCGCTGGCGCGCCAGCTGGTGCTGGTGGGCGCGCCCGCCATGGGGGTGGTGCCCAGGCGCCAGTTCGAACTGCTGGCCTGGCGGCATCTCGCCGCGCAGGAGCAGCTGCGCGTGCATCGCCACAACCTGGCGGCCCTGATGTTGGCCGACCCCGCTGCCATCGATGCCGACGGCGGGCTGGCGCTGGCCGTGCACGTGGCCAACGTGATGCGTGACCGCATGCCGCGCCGCCGCCTGGCGCACACCGATGCCCTGGCGCGTGCGCTGCCGCAGGTGGCGTGTCCGGTCCATGCCATCTACGGCCGGGCCGATGCGCTGTACAAGTCCTGGATCGGCGAACTCGAAGGGGCCTACGCCCGGGCGACACCCGACTTTCGCGGCCTGCAGCTGATCGAGGGCGCCGGCCACTGGGTGCAGTTCGAGCAGGCCGCGGCCTTGCAACACGCGCTGCTGGCCGCGCTGCGGGCGGGAGCCCCGGCTCCCGACAGGGACACATCCGGGCGCTGAAGGATGCCCCGGGTGCCTTCCGTGGCACCATGGACGCGAAAGGACCAGCCCATGCCCGCACCCGACTCTGTCCGGCGCCCGTCTTCCCAACCCACCGCGGCCTCCTTTGCCGGATGGCTGCTGCTGCTCGTGGCCATCGTGGCCGCCAGCGCCTGGTGGTGGTGGAAGGAGCGGCGCGCTTTCGCCCCCGAGAGCGTCCAGGCGACGGCCGCCGCCCCGGCAGACCAGCCGCCTGCCGCCGAGCCGGCGTTGCACCACCCCATCGAAGACATTGCGCCGCCGCAGCAGCCCCTGCCGCCGCTGGCCGAGGCCGACGGCGAGGTGCGCCAGGCGCTGGACGGATTGCTGGGCGCACGCCAGGTAGCCACCTTCCTGGAGCCCGAGGGCTTTGTGCGCCGCACCGTCGCCACGGTGGACAACCTGACGCGCGAGCACGTGGCCGCACGCCTGTGGCCGGTGCAGCCGGCACCCGGACGCTTTGCCGTGCAGGGGCCGGCCGATGCGCAGACGCAGACCATCGCGCCCGACAACGCCACGCGCTACCGGGCCTTCGTCGCTTTTGCCGAGGGTGTGCCGCTGGATGCGGCCGTGGGGCTCTATGCCCGGCTCTATCCGTGGTTCCAGACGGCCTATGAGGAGCTGGGCTACCCGGGACGCTACTTCAATGACCGGCTGGTGGCCGTGCTCGACCACCTGCTAGCCACGCCCGAGCCGGCCGGTCCGCTGGCGGTGCAGCTCACCGCCGTGGCGGGCCAGGTGCCCTCCACCCGGCCCTGGGTGCGCTACGAGTTCGCCGACCCGGCGCTGCAGCGCCTGAGCAGCGGCCAGAAGATGCTGCTGCGCATGGGCCCCGAGAACGCCCGGCGCCTGAAGGCAGTGCTGGCCGGCGTGCGCCAGCGCGTGGCCACCGGCATCAGACCCCCGGCCTAAAGAAAGCCTGCAGCACCGGGGCCAGGGCGGGAAACTCCTGGCCAAAGCGCTCGCGGTGCACGAACCAGGCCTCGCACGCCACGGCAAAAAATTCTGCCGGCGCCGTCGCGCCATAGGCATCCAGCCAGGGCCAGTCGCCGCCGAAGCGCTGGGCGATGACCACCTGCTCGCGAAACGCCTGGTAAGCCGGCTCCCAGGCAGCGCGCCAGGCCGCATGCGCCGCGCGCACCCCGTGCGTGCCGAGAAAGCCGGGCGGCAAGGGCGGGCAGCCGTCGGCCACGCCATTTTTCATGTCGATCTTGTGCACGAACTCGTGGATCACCACGCTGGTGGCGTGCTCGCCGTCCGCGCGCCCGGCGGCATCGACGGCGGGCCAGCTGAGCATGACTGGGCCTCCCTCCATGGCTTCGCCCTGCAGCACCTCGTGGTAATGGTGCACCACGCCCGCCTCGTCGATGGCCTTGCGCCGCGCCAGCGCGTCGCTGGGGTGCACCACGATGCCGACGAAGTCGTCATACCAGGCCAGGGCCTGCGCCGGCTCGCCCCAGTGCAGCAGGGGCAGGCAGGCCTGGGCGGCGATCGACAGCGCCATGGCGTCGCTCACCTGCAGCCCGTGCGCACCGGTGAACTGCTTGCGCTGCAAAAACAGGGCGCTGAGCGCGCGCAGCCGGGCCAGCTCTGCCAGATCCAGGGCCGCCAGGAAGGGGTGACGCGCCACAACCTGCAGCCACAGCGCGGCCGGGATGTCCGGCACCGGCGCCACGGCGCCGCGCACGCGTTGCACCAGTCTGCGCAGCCACATGGAGGGCGCCCTCAATGGCAAGAAAAGCCGGCCAGAGGCAGGCGTTCGGCCCCGTGCGCGCCCAGGCGCAGCACACCGGCGCGCGGCGGCGTGGCGGCCAGGTCCCAGTCGGTCAGCACGTGGCGCATGGCGCCACCGGGCAGGACATGGTCCGCCGGCAGGTGGGTGTGGCCATGGACCAGTGCGTCGGCCCGGGCCGCCTGCAGCCAGGCCTGCACGGCCTGCGGGTGCACGTCGGCATAAGGGGCGTTGCCGGCCTGTTTCTTTGCCTCGCTGGCATCGCGCGCGTTGCGGCCGGTGGCGCGGCGCTCGGCCAGCGGCCGGGCCAGCAGCGCGCCCTGCCAGGCCGGCTCGCGCGACAGCGCGCGAAAGCGCTGGTAGGGCAGATCGTCCAGGCACAGCGCGTCGCCGTGACTCAGCAGCCAGCGCCGGCCGGCAAAGACCAGCAGCGTCGGGTCGGCCAGCAGGACGATGCCGGTGCGTCGGGAGAACTCGGCGCCGACCAGAAAGTCGCGGTTGCCGTGCATGAAATAGGTCGGCCGCAGCTGCGCCGCCTCGCGCAGCAGGGCGCAGCATTCGCCCTCGAAGCTGCCCGGCTCGTCCATGGCGTCGTCGCCCACCCAGACCTCGAACAGGTCGCCCAGCAGGAGCACGGCATCCGCCGTGGTGGCGCGCAGGTGCCGGGCCAGCGCGGCCAGGGTGGCGGGCGCGCCGGGCTCCAGGTGCAGGTCGGACAGACAGTCCACCGCGCGCCAGCCGGCCGGCGCGTGCAGCTCGGCGATGGGGGGCACGGCCGGGTTCATGCGAGGCAGGGTCTGGGCGATGCGGCGGCAGCCGTCAGAGGGCGACGGCCTTCTCGATCACCACGGCGTCGTAGGGCACGTCGTCGTGGAAGCCCTTGCGCGTGGTGCGCACCTTCTTGATCTGCTCGACCATGTCCTCGCCGGAGACGACCTTGCCGAACACGGCATAGCCCCAGCCCTGGCCCGTGGGCGAGGTGTGGTTCAGGAAGCCGTTATCCACCACGTTGATGAAGAACTGGGCGGTGGCGCTGTGCGGGTCGCCCGTGCGTGCCATGGCGATGGTGTACTTGTCGTTCTTCAGGCCGTTGGCGGCTTCGTTCTCGATGGGCGCGTCGGTGGCCTTTTGCTTCATGTCGGGGGTGAAGCCGCCGCCCTGGAGCATGAAGCCCTTGATGACGCGGTGAAAGATCGTGCCGTCGTAGAAGCCCTTGTTCACGTACGACAGGAAGTTCTCGGTGGACTTGGGCGCATGCTCGCGGTCGAGCTCCAGGGTGATCACGCCCTTGGAGACGGTGTCCCCCTCGGTGATGCTCATGTGCAGTTCGACTCGCGGGTTGGGGTTGGCGCTCATGGCTGCGGCTCCTTGTGGGTGGGTACGGGAAAAGGGGTTGCTTACTGGACGACGCTGGCCGACCGGATGACCACCGGCGTGCTCGGCACATTCTGGTGCATGCCGCGGCTGCTGGTGGCGACGGCGCGGATGCGCTCCACCACGTCGGTGCCGCCGACCACCTTGCCGAAGACGGCATAGCCGTGGCCGTCGGGCTTGGGCGCGTTGAGCGAGTCGTTGTTCGCCACGTTGATGAAGAACTGGGCCGTGGCCGAATCGGGGTTGCCCGTGCGTGCCATGGCGATGGTGTACTTGTCGTTCTTCAGGCCGTTGGCGGCTTCGAGCTTGATGGGCGCGCGAGTGGGCTTTTGCTGCATCTCGGGGGTGAAGCCGCCGCCCTGGATCATGAAGCCGTCGATGACGCGGTGAAAGATGGTGCCGTCGTAGTGGCCGTCCTTCACGTAGGTGAGGAAGTTGTCCACCGTCTGCGGCGCCCGGGCCGGGTCCAGCTGCACCACGATGTCGCCCATGGATGTCGCCAGGCGCACCTGGGGCTGGGCCGTCTGGGCCAGGGTGGGTGCTACACAAAAGATGGCAGCTAGTCCAATGCTGGCAAGGGTTGAAGCGACTTTTCTTCTGGAAATCATGGTCATCGGCTCCAAAGCGGGAAGGAAGGGGGGACGGGGTGAAAGTGGGGTGCGCCGCGCAGGCTGCGCGGATCGGGCGGGGCGGGCCGCCGCTCAGCGCCCGCCTGGCGGCAGCGCCAGCAGCTGGCGCAGCAGCTGCATGCGCGGCGCCACCTGCGCCGCGGCCGACGGGGCGAGTTCGCCCGCGCGGGCATAGGAGGCAAGCGCCAGGCGGCTGTAGATGTCGCCCAGGTTTTCATGCGCCACGGCGTAGTCGGGGCGGGCGCGCACCGCCATCTCAAGGGCTTCTCGCGCCTTGTCGATCTGGTTGCGGCCGGCATAGAGCACGGCCAGGTTGTTGTAGGGCTCGGGCAGCTCGGGGTAGGTCTGGGTCAGCTGCACCAGGGCCTCAATGGCCTCGTCCTGGCGGTTCGTGTCGGCCAGCGCCACCGCGCGCAGAAAGCGCAGCTGCGGATCGCCCGGATGGGCGGCGATGCGCTCGTCGAGCAACGGCAGGGCCGCGCCGGCCTGGCCCGCGCGCAGCAGCTGCTGCACGTCGTCGTAGCCATGGCCTGGCTGCTGCTGCGCCTGCGCTCCCCCGGCGAGCAGGGCGGCCGCCAGGGCCAGCCAGCGCAGAAAACCGGGGGCGGGGCGGCGGGCAGCGTTCATGCGAGGGGGCAAAGGGGAGGGGGAGGGAAGACAGGCCGCGGGCCTGACGGGCTGCCCGCACGGGGCGGCAGGCGGGCTTATACTGCCGGCGATTGTATCCGAGGGGTTTTCGCCGAGGCCGAACGGCGGCCCGCCCGGGCAGGCCGCCCGCCCCCGCCAGGCGATGGGCCCGGCTGCCCCGCCACCAGCGCCCCCGCTTCCCTTTTTCCGCCCTTTCACTCCTCTGCATGAGCTTGCGTATCTACAACACGCTGTCGCGTGCGCTCGTGGACTTCTCCCCGCTCGAACCCGGCCATGTGCGCATGTACGTCTGCGGCATGACCGTCTATGACCTGTGCCACCTGGGCCATGCCCGGTCCATGATCGCCTTCGACGTGGTGCAGCGCTGGCTGCGCGCCTCGGGCTACACCGTGACCTACGTGCGCAACATTACCGACATCGACGACAAGATCATCCGCCGCGCGCTGGACAACGGCGAATCCGTCCGCAGCCTCACGGGCCGCATGATCGCCGCCCTGCACCAGGACGCCGACGCCCTGGGAATAGAGCGGCCCACGCACGAGCCGCGCGCCACCGACTACGTGCCCCAGATGCTGGACATGATCGGCCGGCTGCAGGAACGCGGCCTGGCCTATCAGGCGGGCAGCGGCGACGTGAATTTCTCCGTGCGCAAGTTCCCCGGCTATGGCCGGCTGTCGGGCAAGTCGCTGGACGACCTGCACGCCGGCGAGCGCGTGGCCGTGCAGGACGGCAAGCACGACCCGCTGGACTTCGTGCTCTGGAAGAGCGCCAAGGACGATGAGCCCGCCGAGGTGCGCTGGGCCAGCCCCTGGGGGGCCGGGCGCCCCGGTTGGCATATCGAGTGCTCGGCCATGGGCTGCGCGCTGCTGGGTGAGAGCTTCGACATCCACGGCGGCGGGGCCGACCTGGCCTTCCCGCACCACGAGAACGAGATCGCGCAGAGCGAGGGCGCCACCGGCCAGCCGTTCGCGCAGGTCTGGATGCACAACGGCTTCATCAATGTGGACAACGAGAAGATGTCCAAGAGCCTGGGCAACTTCTTCACCATCCGCGACGTGCTGCAGAGCTACGACGCCGAGGTCGTGCGCTTTTTCGTGGTGCGCAGCCACTACCGCAGCCCGCTGGCCTACAGCGACGTGCATCTGAACGACGCGCGCGCCGCGCTCAGGCGCCTCTACACCGCGCTCAGCCTGGTGGCGCCCGCGCCCCTGGCGGAAGTGGACTGGAGCGGACTGCACGCCGCGCGCTTCAAGGCCGCCATGGACGAGGACTTCGGCACGCCCGAGGCCGTGGCCGTGCTGTTCGACCTGGCGGGCGAGGTCAACCGCAGCCGCTCGGCCGAGACCGCCGGCCTGCTCAAGGCCCTGGGCGCCCACCTGGGCCTGCTGCAGGCCGAGCCCGAGGCCTTCCTGCAGTCCGGCAGCACGCTGGATGCCGCGGCCATCGAGGAGCGCATCGCCGCGCGCACTGCCGCCAAGGCGGCCCGCGACTGGGCCGAGGCCGACCGCATCCGCGCCGCGCTGCTGGCCGAGGGCATCGCCCTCAAGGACGGCGCCGACGGTACCACCTGGGAGGCCGCGCGGTAAATGGCATTGCAGGTAAAACAGCTGAAAACCCGCACGGAGTAACGGGTGGCAGCTAGCAAAAAAGAAGCGCCCGCCGTGCTTGCGGGCCAGCCCGGCTACTGGGCGGAGGCGTGCCGGCACCTGGCGCGCAAGGACCGGGTCATGAAACGCCTGATCCCGCAGTTCAGCGACAGCGCCCTGCAGTCGCGCGGCGACGCGTTTGCCACGCTGGCGCGCAGCGTGGTGGGCCAGCAGATCTCGGTCAAGGCCGCGCAGCGCGTGTGGGACCGCTTCATCGCCCTGCCCGAGGCGCTGACGCCGGCCGAGGTGCTGCGCCTGCGTGTGGACGACATGCGCGCGGCCGGCCTGTCGGCGCGTAAGGTCGAGTACATCGTCGACCTGGCGCTGCACTTCGATGGCGGCAAGCTCGAGCCCGCGCGCTGGCAGGGCATGGACGACGAGGCCATCATCGGCGAGCTGGTGGCGATCCGCGGCATTGGCCGCTGGACGGCGGAGATGTTCCTGATCTTCCACCTGCTGCGGCCCAACGTGCTGCCGCTGGACGACGTGGGCCTGATCCGCGGCATCAGCCAGAACTACTTCTCGGGCGAGCCCGTCAGCCGCAGCGATGCGCGCGAGGTGGCTCAGGCCTGGCGGCCCTGGGCCAGCGTGGCCACTTGGTATATTTGGCGCTCGCTGGATCCCCTGCCGGTCAACTACTGATTCCCACGACCGATTCCAACGAACTCCTGGCCCCGTGCGCCCCAGCCGCGGGCGGCACCCGGCGGGCCAGACGAGGAGCAAGCATCTTGGCAAAGAAAACCTTCCTGGACTTCGAGCAACCCATCGCGGAACTCGAGGCAAAGATCGACGAGCTGCGCTACGTGCAAAGCGAGAGCGCGGTGGACATCTCCGAGGAGATCGAGCAGCTCGGCAAAAAGAGCCACCAGCTCACCAAGGACATCTACAGCACTCTCACGCCCTGGCAGATCACGAAGATCGCGCGCCACCCCGAGCGCCCGTACACGCTGGACTACGTCCGCGAGATCTTCACCGACTTCGTCGAGCTGCACGGCGACCGGCACTTCGCCGACGACCAGTCCATCGTCGGCGGCCTGGCGCGCTTCAACGGCAACGCCTGCATGGTGGTCGGCCACCAGAAGGGGCGGGGGACGAAGGAGCGCGCCGCGCGCAACTTCGGCATGACGCGCCCCGAGGGCTACCGCAAGGCGCTGCGCCTGATGAAGACGGCCGAGAAGTTCAAGCTGCCGGTCTTCACCTTCGTCGATACACCTGGCGCCTTTCCCGGCATCGACGCCGAGGAACGCGGCCAGTCCGAGGCGATCGGCCGCAACATCTACGAGATGGCGCAGCTGGAAGTGCCCATCATCACCACGGTGATCGGCGAAGGCGGCTCGGGCGGCGCTCTGGCGATCTCCGTGGCCGACCAGGTCATCATGCTGCAGTACTCGGTCTATTCGGTCATCAGCCCCGAGGGCTGCGCCTCCATCCTGTGGAAGACCAGCGAGCGCGCGCAGGACGCGGCCGAGGCCATGGGCATCACCGCGCACCGCCTGAAAGCGCTGGGCCTGGTGGACAAGATCGTCAGCGAGCCGGTGGGTGGGGCGCACCGCGACCCCAGGCAGATGGCGTCGCTGCTCAAGCGCGCCCTGGGCGATGCCTGGCGCCAGCTGGCCGACCTGAAGACGCCCGAGCTGCTGCAGCGCCGCTACGAGCGGCTGCAAAGCTATGGGCGCTTCTCCGACACCAAGGCCGACAGCCGCTGACGTCCGCCGGGCAGCAGCGCCCGGCGCCACGTCCGCCGCGGGCTTCGAAGCCTTCGACGCGGCCATCGCCGCATTCGTCCCCCGCCTGCCGCTGGCCGTGGCGCTGAGCGGTGGCGCCGATTCGAGCGCGCTCCTGATCGCCTGCGCCGCGCGCTGGCCGGGCCGGGTGCAGGCCCTGCACGTGCACCACGGCCTGCAGGCCGCGGCCGACGACTTCGAGCGGCACTGCGCCGCGCTGTGCGCGCGCCTTGCCGTGCCCCTGGCCGTGCAGCGCGTGGATGCCCGCCCCGCGCCCGGCCAGAGTCCCGAGGACGCGGCGCGCCACGCCCGCTACCAGGCTTTGACCGCTCTGGCCCTTGCCACGCAAGGAGATGCAGCTATTCAAACCATAGCGTTGGCGCAGCACGCCGACGACCAGGTGGAGACGCTGCTGCTGGCGCTGTCGCGCGGTGCCGGGGTGGCGGGGCTGGCCGCCATGCCGGCGCAGTGGCGGCAGGGAGGGCTGCTATGGCAGCGGCCGCTGCTGGCGGTGCCGGGCGCCCAGGTGCGCGCTTGGCTGCGTGCGCGCGGCGAGACCTGGATCGAAGACCCGACCAACGTCGACGAGCGCTACACGCGCAACCGCATTCGCCGGCGCCTGCTGCCGGTGCTCGAACAGGTCTTCCCGCAGTTTCGCCCCACCTTCGCGCGCTCCTGCCAGCATGCGGCGCAGGCGCATGAATTGCTGCAGGAGCTGGCCGCGGCCGACCTGGCCGGCGTGGGTGTGCCGCCGCGCATCGAGCAGCTGCGGGCGCTGACGCCCGCGCGCCAGGCCAACGTGCTGCGCCACTGGCTGCGCACCTGCCACGCCACCACGCCGAGCGCCGCGCAGCTGGCCGAGCTGCAGTCGCAGCTGGCCGCCTGCAGCACGCGTGGACACCGTATCCGCATCAGGGTCGGGCAGGGCTGCGTGGTGCGCGAAGGCGCGGTGCTCGATTGCTACAATCCCGCGGTTTTGGCTCCCTCATCCGAACGGGGCGCCAGCGCGCCAAAACCCGCGCCGCACCCGCGCCGCGACAGCCCCTGAGCGCCACAGGCCCCGCTCCCATTCAAGATATTCCATGGCATTGTTCGTTCACAAATACGGCGGCACGTCGATGGGCTCGACCGAGCGCATCCGCAACGTCGCCAAGCGCGTGGCCAAGTGGGCGCGCGCGGGCCACCAGATGGTGGTGGTGCCCAGCGCCATGAGCGGCGAAACCAACCGCCTGCTCGGCCTGGCCAAGGAGCTGGCGCCCTCGAAAAAAGACACCGCCTACCACCGCGAGCTCGACATGCTGGCCGCCACGGGCGAGCAGGCCTCGTCGGCGCTGCTGGCGATCGCGCTGCAGGCCGAGGGCCTGCCGTCGGTGAGCTACACCGGCTGGCAGGTGCCCGTGCGCACCGATTCGAGCTACACCAAGGCGCGCATCGAGTCCATTGACGATCAGCGCGTGCGCGCCGACCTCGATGCCGGCCGCGTGGTCATCGTGACGGGCTTCCAGGGCATCGACGAGGGCGGCCACATCACCACGCTGGGCCGGGGCGGCTCCGACACCTCGGCCGTGGCGATTGCCGCCGCCATGGGCGCGGCCGAAGTGCTGATCTACACCGATGTGGACGGCGTCTACACCACTGACCCGCGCGTCGTGCCCGAGGCCCGGCGCCTCAACTCGCTGAGCTTCGAGGAGATGCTGGAGATGGCCAGCCTGGGCAGCAAGGTGCTGCAGATCCGCTCGGTCGAGTTTGCCGGCAAGTACCGCGTGCCCATGCGCGTGCTGTCGAGCTTCACGTCCTGGGACATCGACATCGAGGAAGAGGCCAAGTCCGGCACATTGATCACCTTTGAGGAAGACGAACAAATGGAAAAAGCCGTCGTATCGGGCATCGCGTTCACCCGCGACGAAGCCAAAATTTCCGTCCTGGGCGTGCCCGATACCCCGGGCATCGCGCACCAGATCCTGGGCGCCGTGGCCCAGGCCAACATCGACGTGGACGTGATCATCCAGAACGTCGGCAAGGAAGGCCGCACCGACTTCAGCTTCACCGTCAACCGCGGCGACTACCAGCGAACCATCGAACTGCTCAAGGAGCAGGTGGTGCCGCAGCTGGGCGCGGAAGAGGTGACGGGCGACGACAAGATCGCCAAGGTCAGCATCGTCGGCATCGGCATGCGCAGCCAC